>JAUYQT010000374.1 GCA_030697085.1 Azonexus sp.
TGCCTGGAACTTCCTGGAACAAGCCCTGAACGACAATACCCTGGTCACCGGTACCATTACCGGCAAGGTCAAGGGTGGTCTTACCGTTATGTCCAATGGCGTCCGTGCATTCCTGCCAGGCTCCCTCGTCGACATGCGTCCGGTCAAGGACACTACGCCGTACGAAGGCAAGACCATGGAATTCAAGGTCATCAAGCTTGATCGTAAGCGTAACAATGTCGTGATGTCACGCCGTGCCGTGCTTGAAGCTACCGCTGACAAAGATCGCGAAAAGCTGCTTGAAAATCTTAAAGAAGGCTCTACCGTCAAGGGTATCGTCAAGAACATCACCGATTACGGCGCATTCGTTGACCTCGGTGGTATTGATGGCCTGCTGCACATCACCGACCTGGCCTGGCGCCGCGTCCGTCACCCGAGCGAAGTGCTCAATGTCGGTGACGAAGTTACCGCCAAGATCCTCAAGTTTGATGCTGAGAAGAACCGCGTCTCCCTGGGTATGAAGCAACTGGGCGATGATCCGTGGGTGGGTATTGCCCGCCGTTACCCGGCCGGCACCCGTCTGTTCGGCAAGGTGACGAACCTGACCGACTACGGTTCATTCGTTGAAATCGAACAAGGCATCGAAGGTCTGGTTCACGTTTCTGAAATGGATTGGACCAACAAGAACGTGCATCCGTCCAAGGTTGTATCTCTCGGTGATGAAGTTGAAGTCATGATCCTGGAAATCGACGAAGAGCGTCGCCGTATCTCCCTGGGTATGAAGCAGTGCCAAGCTAATCCTTGGGACGACTTCGCGATGAACCACAAGAAGGGCGACAAAGTTAAGGGCGCTATCAAGTCGATTACCGACTTCGGCATCTTTATCGGTTTGCCTGGTGGTATCGATGGTTTGGTTCACCTGTCCGACCTGTCCTGGTCTGCGACCGGCGAAGAAGCTATCCGCAACTTCAAGAAGGGTGACGAAGTTGAAGCCCTGGTTCTTGCCATCGACGTCGAGAAAGAGCGTATTTCGCTCGGCATCAAACAGATGGAAGGTGATCCGTACACCAACTTCATCGCTACCCACGAGAAGAACAGCATTGTGAACTGCACCGTCAAGACGGTTGATGCTCGCGGTGCCGTGCTGACGCTGGATGGTGAGAATGAAGGTTATCTGCGCGCTTCCGAGTTCTCACGTGATCGTATCGACGACTTGTCGCAACACCTGAAGGTGGGTGATACGGTTGAGGCGATGATCATCAACGTGGATCGCAAAACCCGTGGTATCAACCTGTCGATCAAGGCCAAGGACAATTCTGAACAGCAGGAAGCCATGCAGAAGCTGTCTGCAGACTCCCATTCTGCTGCTTCTGGCACCACGAACCTGGGCGCATTGCTCAAGGCCAAGCTGAACCAGCAAGGCTGATAGGCAGAAGGCATGACCAAATCCGAGCTCATCGCCCGGCTGGCGGAGCGTTTTCCGCAGTTGGTAGCAAAAGATGCTGATTTTGCGGTCAAGGTGATCCTCGATGCGATGTCCGAAGCTTTAGTGCGCGGCGATCGTATCGAGATCCGCGGATTCGGTAGCTTTGCGCTTAACTACCGGCCGCCGCGCACTGGCCGTAACCCCAAGTCAGGGGAGAAGGTCAGCGTGCCCGCCAAATGGGTTCCCCATTTCAAGGCGGGTAAGGAGCTGCGCGAACGGGTCGATCAGTCGATCTGACGCTGCGTACATGCTATGTGGTAGATTCGGGGCAGTGAATTTCACTGCCCCTTTTTCTTTTGAAACCATGACAGTTCTGACCTGGGCCGCACGGCTCATTATTTTTCTTTTCCTCCTCGTTTTTGCCATTCGCAATACGCAGGCGGTAACGCTTCAGTTCATCCTGGACTATGTTTGGGAGGCGCCGTTGGTTATCGTTCTTTTGGCGTTTTTTGCCGGCGGAACCATTCTTGGCGTGTTGTCGGTTCTTGGTGTGATTTTTCGCCAGCGCCGGGAAATTTCGCAGCTCAAGCGTCAGGCCGGCAAATCGCAGCTTGCGGTAATCGCACCGGAACCGCCGGCGCTGCCATGAACGAACTCTTCGAATATTGGCAACTGTTACTTATCCCGCTGTTTTTTCTGCTGGGTTGGGCTGCGGCGCGTGTCGATATGCGGCAAGTCGTGCACGAGTCCCGTGCCTTGCCACGCTCCTATTTTCAGGGGTTAAATTTTCTGCTCAATGAGCAGCCCGACAAAGCCATTGACTCCTTTCTCGAGGTTGCGAAAGTTGATTCCCAGACGGTTGAATTGCACTTTGCACTGGGTAATCTTTTTCGCCGGCGCGGTGAGACCGAGCGGGCTATTCGCATGCACCAGAATCTGATTGATCGGCCTGATCTGGAAGATGCGGTTCGGCTGCATGCGCTTTCCGAGTTGGGCCAGGATTATCTGAAGGCCGGTCTGCTTGACCGGGCTGAGGAAATTTTCAACAAGCTGATTGGCACAAAATTTGAAGAACAGGCCAAGGGGAATTTGCTGGAAATTTTTCAGGCCGAAAAAGAGTGGCTGAAAGCGATTGAGCTGGCCCGCGAGTTGCCCGATGTGGCGTCGCAGCAGGAG
>JAUYQT010000385.1 GCA_030697085.1 Azonexus sp.
GCCGCTCGATCTTCTCCATCCTCGAAAAAAATCAGGTCGAACACGCCCAGGAAGTCATTCGCCAGCGCCTGCATGTCGGCAAAACCGCCATCGCCAACTTCATCACCACCACCCGCAGCGGCCAACTGCTGCGTGCCCAGATGGTGCCGGTACTCGCCGCCGGTGCGAGTGCGAGTGCGGCAACGGCAACGGCAACGGCAACGGCCAGCGAAGCCGAAAGCGCCATGTCCGGCTACGTCCTCACCGTTGAAAACATCACCCGCAGCATTGAACAGGAAGCCCGCCGCGACCAGGTCCTGCACTCGCTGACCGAAGGCAGCCGTGCTGCCCTCGGCAACATCCGCGCTGCAGTGGCCAATCTGATCGACTACCCGGACATGGAAAGCGAACTGCGCGAACGCTTCGTCCATGTCGTCGATGATGAAGCCGCCAAAATGAGCCAGCGACTCGACCAGACCATGGCCGACTTCTCCGATTCCATGAAAACCCGCTGGCCGCTTGAAGACATTCTCGGCATCGACATCATCGCCGCCGCTCAGCGCCGCATTGACGACAAGCTGCAATTAGCGAGCAAGACAGAAGAACTCGACGATACGCTGTGGATCAAGGCCGACAACTTCTCGCTCGTCTTCGCCCTGGTCTTTCTCGCCGCGAAACTGCAGGATCACTACAGCCCGCGCGAATTACGTTTGCGCCTGACCCGCGAAGGCAAGCTGGCTTACCTCGACCTGATCTGGGCCGGCCCGGCGATGTCCTCCGAGACCTTCTACACCTGGGAAATGGAATCCATGCAGATCGGCAGCGAAACCACACCGCTGTCGCTGCGCGATGTGGTCGACCGACATGGTGGCGAAATCTGGTATCAACGCGAGAAAGCGGCGCATCGCGCCTTCTTCCGCTTTGTGCTGCCGGTGGCGACACCGGAAATGGCGCAGGAGCCTGAGGAGCGCAAGCGCGGCAGCGGTCGGCCGGAGTATTACGATTTCGATCTGTTCAACTTTGCCGACAAGTCGATTGATCTCGATCGCAAATTAAGCGAGCTGACCTATACCGTCTTCGATACCGAAACCACCGGGCTGGAGCCCTCGAAGGGGGACGAGATCATCCAGATCGGCGCGGCGCGTATCGTCAATAGCCGCTTGTTGCACCAAGAGGTGTTCGACCAGATCATTGATCCGGAATGCCCGTTGAAGCCGGCGTCGATTCCCATCCACGGCATTACCGAAGACATGGTGCGCGGCAAGCCGACGATTGATCTCGTGCTGCCGTCGTTCTATGCGTTCTGCGAAGACACCGTGCTGATTGCCCACAATGCGGCGTTTGACATGCGCTTCCTGCAACTGAAAGAAGAACGCACCGGCATCAAGTTCAGCCAGCCGGTACTCGATACGCTGATGCTCTCGGCAGTGGTGCATCCGAATCAGGAGTCGCACAAGCTCGATGTGATTCTGGAACGCCTCGGCATCCAGATCGGTAGCCGCCACAACGCGCTGGAAGACGCGCTGGCCACGGCGACGGTATTTCTCAAGCTGGTGCCGCTGTTGGAGGAGCAGGGAATTACGACGGTCAGACAGGCGCTGGAGGCGTCGGCGAAGACTCGGTTTGCGCGGGTGAAGTATTGATGACTGACATGATCGAAAATTTATTGCCTTGCCGGCAGCAGGCCGAATTGATTCTGGCCCTGAAGGAGTTGCAGCACCTTGACACCGCGCCTGAGTTGGCTCGCCGCATACGGCGATTTTTAATTGAACTGGCCGGCAAGGGGCTCAACGGGTTTGCCACGACACGTCTGATTTCGGCGTTTAACGACCAACTGACTTCACGGGTTATCGAACTTGTTGCCACCCGACACCGGCTGCCGTCGGTCGCCTGGTGCTGGTTGGCGCTGGGTTCGGAAGGACGGCATGAGCAAACGTTTGTTTCTGATCAGGATAATGGGCTGATTTTCAATGCCAGCGATGCTCG
>JAUYQT010000166.1 GCA_030697085.1 Azonexus sp.
GCGGTAGCTGGCGTGATTCAGCCGGTCGCGTTAAGCAGTCATCCGGCGCACGGACGAATCTGGCTGAGTGTGAATGGCGAAATGCGCCAGGATGGAAATCTGGCGATGATGATGTGGCCGGTGGCAGAGATTATTGCCAACCTGTCGAACACGGTGCGCCTGGCCGCCGGTGACCTGATCTACACCGGTACACCGGCCGGGGTTGGGCCGATTGTACCGGGTGATTTACTGCTGGCCGGGGTGGATGGGATAGGTGGCCTGCGCGCCCGTATCGTCTAAAAAGGCTATTTCGTCGCTTGTCGATAACGCGTTTCGCTTTGCCAATCGAGCGCTTGATGCCGCCGATTTAGACGATGTCGATTTTGGCGGAGATACCGATATAGGACTTGATGTGGTGCTGTAGAGGCGCAGATCGTCGAGTGATTTGAAGTCGTCCGGGCGAACGCCAGCGGCGTCGAAGCGGGCCTTGTAGGGCGGCACGTTGGTATATACGTGATGCAACGTCCATTTGAGACGTTCGATCTGAAGCGCGGCAATTTCGTCGCGGCTGGCGGTTTCAATGGCGTGCAAGCCTTTGGTCACTTTTACTCTCCCCCCTGAGGCGAGGATTTTCGTTCGGCTGCGCGGCTTGCCGCTTGAGGCAGATCATTTTGCCTCGCTTTTGCCGGTTGACCGCAGCAGTCGACTACTGCCGGCCATACGGCGCATGCGACAATCGCGCTCCATGTTTTTTGTTGCTGCGCGTGGCCTGCTGGCCCACGCCTTTCCCATTCTGATCGCCCAACTCACCGCCATCGGCATGATGGTGGTGGATACGGCTGTGCTCGGCCATGTCAGTGCAATTGATCTGGCTGCAGTGGCGATCGGTGGCGGCATTCACGTCTCCGTCGTTTTCGCGCTGGTCGGTATTTTGCAAGCAGTGGCTCCGGTCGTCGCTCACTTGCATGGCGCTAAACGAGATAGCGAAGTGGCTGCTGTCTTGCAGCAGGGTTTTTGGCTGGCGTTACTGCTCTCCATCCCTGGCGTGCTGTTTTTGACTCATCCCGGCGCCGTGCTCGGCATGGTTGAGATGGATGCCGCGGTCAACGCCAGGGTTCGGGAATATTTGGCCTTGCTAGCCTGTGGCTTGCCGGCGGCGCTTTGCTATCGAACTTTTTACGCTTTCTGCAACGCGCTCGGCAAACCACGCGTCTTGATGGGTATCGGTCTCATCAGCCTTGTCTTGCACGCCGTGCTGGCCCGTGGGCTGGCGCTACAAGGCTGGCTGGGCGAGCCGCTAGGGGTTGTTGGCTGTGGTATTTCCAATATTGTCATCGGCTGGCTGGCCTGTTTGAGCGGTGCCGCCTATCTCGCCTACGGTCCGCTCGGCCAGCGTTACCGGCCGTTTGCCAACTGGCAGCGACCCAACTGGACAACGTGGCGGGAACTCATTCGCCTTGGTTTGCCGATGGGATTGTCCAATCTGGTTGAAATTAGCGCCTTCACGCTGGTCAGTCTATTTATCGCCTCACTTGGCGCCACGGTGGTTGCCGGTCATCGCATCATCGCCAATATTTCTGCCTTCACCTACATGCTGCCACTGTCGCTCGCCATTGCCACAATGGCGGCGCTTGGGCAAGCCGTGGGTGCGCGCGACTGGCCGCGTGCTCACGCGACTATCCGGGCCGGGCTGATGATTGCCGGCGCCTCGTCACTGCTGGCCGGTTTGCTGCTCTGGTTTGTGACAGCGCCATTGATCGCCGCATATACCGATGATCCCGCCGTGCGCGCGGTCGCCAGCGGCCTCATTATTTATGTCGCGATTTACCAGTTTTTCGATGCCTTGCAGACGGTTGCGGCGCATGCGCTGCGGGCTTATCGCGTGGTATTTGTGCCGATGCTGGTTCAAACTTTTTGTTTTTGGGGAGTCGGTTTGCTCGGTGGTGCCTGGCTTTGCTATCGCTGGCAGCCAGCGTTGGGTGTCGCCGGTTTTTGGCTGGCCACTCTGCTCGGTCTGGTCTTGGCGGCAGCCCTGCTTTTGCCGCTATTACGTCAGGTGGTGCGGGCTGCCGAGCCAGGCCCGTAATTATGAATTTTTGGCTGTAATGGTTTTTCAGGTCTGTGGTAAAATTTTTGATGAATATCGTATAACCGGGCGGCGCCAAATGGTTTTTGGCGCCGTTCATTGCTCGCAACTCAACTAATCGCAAGGAAAGCGCATGAAAATTCACGAATATCAGGGCAAACAACTCCTGAAGAAATTCGGCGTTACGGTTCCGCGCGGGGTCTTCTGTCTGTCCGTCGATGAAGCGGTCAAAGCAGCCGAAACCCTGGGTGGCAGTGTCTGGGTGGTCAAGGCTCAGATCCACGCCGGTGGCCGTGGCAAGGGTGGTGGCGTTAAAGTCGCCAAATCGCTCGAGCAAGTGCGCGAATACGCCGACCAGATTCTCGGTATGCAACTGGTCACGCACCAGACCGGCCCGGAAGGCCAGAAGGTTCGTCGCCTGCTGATCGAAGAAGGCGCCGACATCAAGCACGAGTACTACGTTGCGGCGCTGACTGATCGCGCCACGCAGTCCGTCGCCATGATGGCTTCGTCCGAAGGTGGTATGGACATCGAAGAAGTTGCCCACAAGACCCCGGAGAAAATTCTCAAGGTCTTCATCAACCCGCTGGTTGGTCTGACCGACGAACAAGCCATGACCCTGGTGGCCGGTATCGGCATTCCGGCCGCTTCCCAGGCGCAAGCCGTTGAAGCGCTGAAGGGCTTGTACACCTGCTATATGGAAACCGATGCTTCCCTGGCGGAAATCAATCCGTTGATCCTGGAAGGCAATGGCAACATCAAGGCGCTTGACGCCAAGTTCAACTTTGACGCCAACGCCCTGTACCGTCAGGAAGAAATCGTCGCTTTCCGCGATCTGGATGAAGAAGATGCGGACGAAGTCGAAGCTTCCAAGTTCGATCTGGCCTACATCTCCCTCGACGGCAATATCGGCTGTCTGGTCAATGGTGCCGGTCTGGCCATGGCGACGATGGACACCATCAAGCTGTTCGGCGCCGAGCCGGCCAACTTCCTGGACGTGGGGGGCGGCGCCACCCCCGAGAAGGTCACCGAAGCCTTCAAGATCATG
>JAUYQT010000488.1 GCA_030697085.1 Azonexus sp.
CCAGCTGGGTATTTTACCGGGCGCTTATTTTCCCGGCGCCAGCGGACTGTCCGGCAATATCGATCTGACTGAAAAGGGGGGCGAACTGCTGCTGGATGCGGGCGCTTCGACACTTTCTTTCCCGGCGGTTTTTCCCGAGCCGGAGTCGGTGCTGGATTCGCTCAAGGCCCGGGCCAGCTGGAAGACTTTTGTTGCAGCAAGCGGCGAGGCAGCGCCTTCGACAAGCACCACCGGCGTCGATATCAAACTGGAAAAACTGGAATTTGCCGGCCCGGCTGCAGCCGGTTCGGCCCGTGGCAGCTATCGCTTTAGCGGCGATGGCCCGGGTGAAATTGACCTGACGGCGAATGTGGATCGCGCCGATGCGCGTGCCGTCTGGCGCTACATGCCGCACACCGTTAACGCTGAAGCGCGCGCCTGGATCAAGCGCGGCATTGTTTCTGGCCGGGGCTACGACGGCCGGTTGGTGCTCAAGGGCAAGCTGCGCGACTTCCCTTTTCGCGACGGCACGAGCGGCAAGTTTATTGTCACCGCCAAAGCGGCCGATGCCGAGGTGGATTACGTACCCGGCTGGCCGGTTATTCAGCATATTGATGCCGATATGACTTTCGGTATCGGCATGAAGATTGAAGCCAGCAAGGGGAACATCCTCGGCGCTCAGTTGTCCGGGGTGACGGTGGTGATTCCGGATTTCGAGTCGCACGAGGAGGTGCTGCTGGTCAAGGGCCTGGCGCAAGGGCCAACCAGTGAGTTTTTCCGTTTTCTTGATCAAAGCCCGGTCGGCGCGAGTATCGATAATTTCACCGAAGGCATGAAGGCGAGCGGTAATGGCAGTCTCAATCTGGCACTGGATATTCCGCTGCGCCATGCGGTCGATACCAAGGTGCACGGTGACTATCGTTTTAGCAATAACCAGTTGGAGCCGGTGTCGGCATTGCCGCCGCTGACCAAGGTCAATGGTCAGTTGCTGATCACCGAAAAGTCAGTCACGGCGCAGGGGATTACCGGCCAGGTTTTCGGCGGCCCGCTCAAGGTGCAGGTTAATAACGTCGGCGACAAAATAGCTGTTGTGGCGACCGGCACGGCCAATATCAACGAGGTGAGCCAACATTTCGATTTCCCGCTGACCGAGCATTTGACTGGCCGCGCCGGCTGGAAGGCCGACATCAGTATTCGTAAACGCAATGCTGATTTCGTCATTCAATCCGATCTTCGGGGCATTAATTCGCCATTGCCGGCGCCGTTGAACAAAATCGCCAGCACGCCGTTGCCTTTGCGCATCGAGCGCAGCGCGCTGGATGCGACGCGGGAGCAGTATCGCATCACGCTGGGCGCGGTGGCGCAGGGCCTGGTTATCCGGCATCAGGAAAGCTGGGAGCGCGGCGTGTTTGCGCTGGGCGATGCCGAGCCGCGTTTGCCGGAAAAGGGTCTGGCGGTACGGATCGCTGCGCCCGTGATTGACGCCGATGCCTGGAAGACCTTTCTGCCACAAGCCGCAAGCAGTGCTGCGGTGGGCGCCGAGTCAGGTGAGGCTAATGGGCTGGCGCTGAGTATCGTGACGCTGAAAACGCCGCTCTTGAAGCTGATGGGGCGCGATTTCGATCAGGTCGATACCCGCTTGCGGCCGCGTGGCAACGGTTGGCAGATCAGCCTCAATAGCCGTGAGGCAGTGGGTGAGCTGTTCTGGAATAACGCGGCGGAAGGCTGGCTGGAAGGGAATTTCAAACGGCTGGTGGTGCGCCCGGCTGCAGAAATGGACGAGGGTGAGGTCAGCGCCCTTAATAGCCTGCCCGGCATGAGCCTGTCGGTTGACGATTTTCGTCTCGGCGACAAAGCGTTGGGGCGGCTGGAATTGAAAGCACGCAATGACAAAGGCGCCTGGCGCCTCGATACGTTGAACCTGCAAAACCCGGATGGCGGTTTGAAAGGCAAGGCGACATGGTTGAATGTGGGTCGTCACCTGACTTCGCTCAATTTTGAACTCGAAGCGCACGATGTGGGCAAATTGCTGGAACGCCTGGGCTACGTTGATGCAGTGCGCCGTGGTTCGGCCAAAATGAGTGGCGATTTGCAATGGAATGGCCCACTGACCAGTATTCATTATCCCTCGCTGACCGGGCAGATGACGGTCAATGCGGCGAAAGGCCAGTTCAACAAACTGGAGCCCGGCGTTGGCAAGTTGCTTGGCTTGATTTCGCTGCAATCGCTACCGCGCCGTTTGACGCTGGATTTCCGCGACATTTTTAGTGACGGTCTGGCTTTTGATCGCATTGAAGGGAAGTTGTCGGTAAAAAAAGGCATCATGCGCACCATCGAGCCGTTGCAGATCAGTGGGCCGGCGGCGCAGATCGAGATGCAGGGCGAAACGGATCTGAAACGTGAAACGCAGGATCTGCAAGTGCTGGTTCGACCCGAACTCGGTGGCATTGCCGCAGTGGGGGCGGCGACCCTGCTGAATCCGGTGGTCGGCGCTGCTGCCTTGTTGGCCAATACGGTATTGAAGAATCCGATTAGTCGGCTGTTCAGTTATCGCTACCGCGTCACTGGAACCTGGAGTGACCCGAAAGTCGATAAGGCGACCGCGGCGGCGCCGGAAGAAGTACCAAAACAGCAAGATACGCCGCCGGGAGAGAGCAAGCCGTGAACAAACAAAACTGTCGTATCGCTGCCTTGCAGATGATTTCCGGCCCCCGCATCGCCGATAATCTGCTGATCGCCGGCCAACTGATTGAAGCCGCCGTGGCGCAAGGGGCGCAAATGGTCGC
>JAUYQT010000605.1 GCA_030697085.1 Azonexus sp.
CCAAACAAATTGACGAAATGGTCGAAGACGGCACGCTGTCCGGCGGCATGCTGCCCAAAATCGCCTCGGCGCTCGATGCCGCGCGCAATGGTGTCAAGGGCGTGCACATCATCGACGGCCGGGTCGAACATGCGCTACTACTGGAAATTCTCACCGATCATGGCGTCGGCACAATGATCAAATCGCACTGATGAGTGCAGCGGCTCGCGTCTGGTTATTCGATCTCGACAACACACTACATAACGCGACGCCGCACATTTTCCCGCACATCAACCACGCGATGCGTCAGTACATTGAACGCCATCTCGGGGTTGATGAGTCGGAAGCGACCCGCATCCGTCAGGACTACTGGATACGCTATGGCGCCACGCTGCGCGGCCTGATGCACCATCACGGCACCAACCCGAATCATTTTCTCTGGGAAACGCATCAATTTCCCGATCTTCAGCGCATGCTGGATTTTCAAAAACCAATGCTGCACACGCTGCGTAAACTGCCCGGCAAAAAAATCATTTTCTCCAATGCCCCGCGCCATTACGCCAATGCGATTCTCGGTATGACCGGACTGGATCGCCATTTTTCTGCCATCTATTCACTTGAGAATCTACGCTTTCAACCCAAGCCGATGCTTGCTGGCTTTCGCACCCTGCTTCGCGCTGAGCATCTCGACCCGAAGCGTTGCATTATGGTTGAGGACAGCCTGGCCAATCTGGTGAGCGCCAAAAAACTGGGAATGAAAACCGTGTGGGTGAGCACTGGCTTACGGCAATCACCCTTTGTTGACGTCAAGATAAAGACCGTGCTGCAACTCCCGGAGCGCTGCGGTCGACTATAATTTTGGGGCAAAATAAAAAACAAGAGGGGACACCAATGGCTTTAAAACCGGGCGAGCGCCGCCTGCAAATTCTGCAAACCCTGGCCGGCATGCTTGAAATGCCCAAAGGTGAAAAGATCACCACCGCCGCGCTGGCCGCCCGGCTCGACTGCTCGGAAGCCGCTCTCTATCGCCATTTCGCCAGCAAGGCACAGATGTTCGAAGGGCTGATCGAATTCATTGAGCAAAACCTGTTCAGTGTTATCAACCAGATCACGTCAGAAGAATCACAAGGTTTCCAACAGATCGAAATGATCATCGGACTACTCCTCCGCTTCGCCCAGAAAAACCGCGGCATGACGCGCGTCCTGATTGGTGACGCCTTGGTCAATGAGCA
>JAUYQT010000188.1 GCA_030697085.1 Azonexus sp.
TTTCGATCTTCCTTCGACTCATCGTTTCCTCGGCAAAAAGCCGCCGAGGGTAGTGATGAATGGGTGAAATCCGAAATGCCCGTTGCTGACTTCTTCCGGGGCAGTGGAACCAATCCGCCGATCAGCAGGTGGATCCTATAAGCCGATCACAGACTGGCTCCATTACGCCGATCATGACCTGGATCCTATATGCCGAACACCAAGTGGATCCTTTGGGCCGATCACTGACAGCTCGCTAAAGTCCTTTTTACAAATGCAAAACGGGAGCCGAAGCTCCCGTCATGATTGCAACAAGTACTGTTAGTTAGATTTTGGCGACACCAGTTTTCGGCGGCGCAGTGAGGCAAAAAATAAGCCTAGACCGACCAGCGAAATCGACTCTGGTTCCGGAACCGTTTGCACGGCTGATATTTTGGTGGAGAAATAGCTAACGTTATTGTTAGTTGCGTCACCCGACCAAATCCAATGCGCTGAGGAGGGAATGGCCGATTGAGTACCCCAGGGGCCAACGCCATTTGCTCCGAGATCAGTCAGGGTGCCATAGGCTCCATTGAAACCAGAAATATTGCCGACCCAGTCAGTTGTGTTGGTCAAGAGGCTGGTTAAATTGTTCGCGAATTGATGGTCGCTGCCGGTGAGGTTGAATTCTCCAAGGAAACCGGCTATTCCACCTTGGTCGTATCCGTAGATGTGGAGATAGTAGTCAACGCCAGAGTTCAGCGTCACGGAGTTATTGTAAGAAATTTGCCAGTTGTTGCCGCTGCCGAAGAGGGTTCCGGCCGTTGAGTCCGAAGTTGAGATGTAAGCGCTGAAGCCATTATCTATATTGATTTCGGTGGTCAGCAAGGTTGCCGATGCTGCGCTTGAACCAGCAATGGCAAGCATTGCAACGAGCGCTTGGATGGTTGTGGTTCTTGTCTTTTTATTAGAAATAATCATTTTTAACCCCTAATTTGCCCTTTTGTGGCTGAAATTTATATGGTAATTTTTCTCTAAGTCAGTAAAGCATGATATGTGCCAATTGGTGGTTTTTGCCTTAAATTAATTAGTATCAATGGCTTATGAAAATTTGGTTGGAGCGCTTTGTTGTTGAGTGTAAAAAAATCCGACACTTGCCATGAGCGCCAAGCAAATGGCAAATCGTGTCGGTGATAAGTAATTTGCATCAAATTGCTAGTTGTTTGGTTCTTCCTCGTCTATTACTTAAAGGTCATGGCCGTAATCGCGGCAATGGAGTTGCCATCCGTAAATTTTTTGCGGCAAAAAAATGCCCCGGAATATCTTCCGGGGCGAACGGAGGTTGCTACAGAGAGGGTTGGCAGTCAGGCGTAAGTGGGGGCGAAGGCGGTTTCGGGATTGGCGACCGGGCCGCTTTTGCCGGCAACGTCGCTCCAGTACGGCGAAAGCTTGCGCAGTTGGGCGACGATAGGCGGAACCACCTTGATCACCCGGTCGATTTCCGTTTCGGTGTTGTAGCGGGAAGGCGAGAAGCGGATGGTGCCGTGCGCTGCGGTGTAGGGAATGCCCATGGCGCGCATGACGTGTGATGGTTCGAGTGAGCCGGAGCTACCGG
>JAUYQT010000748.1 GCA_030697085.1 Azonexus sp.
TCTGTGGCGAAAAGCCCGCTGGCAGCGGTCTTTCCGCAAGGGCTGGCAAGAAAACAACCTGGGCAACAGGCCACTTACAGATGTGATGACCGGCCAGCCAGCCACACAAGCGTTTTGCAACACAGTATGGCGCTCATCGGCAAGATGGGCTTTGGGCAAGTGACGCTTTCTCGGTGACTAAGACGTGACAGAATGATCAAAGCGTTCAAGGATGATATCGACGAACTCTGGCAAACCTTCTTCGCTCAACCCCAACTCGATCAGGACTTCTGCTTTAAATTCATCCCATTCCGGATTTGCTGTGCGCTGACCCCGACAATAAATTTCAATCGCCAGTTGCAGAATCGCGACCATGCTACGGGCATTGTGTTCGCCCAGATCGCCAATCGCATGATGATAACGAATGGCATCACAAAGGTACTCCGGCAGATGCCAGTGACGGGCGACCAGATAGCCGACCACGCAATGGTCCGCATTGAATTTTCGGTCTTCTTCGCGCAGATTGCTCCATTGACCAACAACGCCCAGCTTCATCTCGGCGCAATAAGTCGGAAAACGCTGCATCAGCAACAAAACACCGCAGTCATGGAACATGCCGGCCAGATAAGCCTGATCCGGGAAGAGATTGCACACAGCAATCCGCTCGTCGGCAATCAGCATGGCCAGTTGGGCGACCTCCTGAGACCGCGCCCAGAAAGCTTCGTAAATTGCCCGGTTTTTACGAACATCAACCATGCTGGTCAAGGCAATGGCCTGAACCAGATTGAATGTCTGTTGCACCCCAACCGCATGCAAAACCTGTTCGACCGAAGCAAACGGCTGATGCTGCCGATAGGCGCTATTGCCCACTACCTTGAAGAGCAAGGCCGTCAAGCCCGGATCCTGATTAATAATCCGGGACAAAGCCCGCACGTCGAGTACTTCACGTGCCATCAGTTTTCGCAACTCATCCAGCACCCGGGGCTGCGCCGGTATCTTGACGCCGGTTTCGAGCAGGCGCTTGACGCGCCCCGCATCCGTTTCATTCAGCGATTGGGTTATTGCAAAAACAGACTTCTTGTCACTCATGCCAATATCTCATCCATCAATTCGATCCAGTGCCGCACGGGCAGTACGCTACCTGCCTGCAAATGCATCAAACAGCCAATATTCGCTGTCACAATCATTCGCGGCGCGGCGGCACTCAAGGCCGCGAGTTTATTCTCACGCAGACGTCCCGACAATTCGGGTTGCAAAATAGCGTACGTACCAGCCGAGCCACAACAAAGATGCGCCTCAGCCACCGGCGAAAGTTGATAACCGGCAGAATCTAAAAATTCTTCAATAATGCCACGAATTTTCAGCCCATGCTGCAGTGTGCACGGCGAGTGGAAGGCCAATTTACCGCGCTCAACCCTGACAGCAGCCAGAAAGTCGAGCATTTTTACGCGTTCGGCGGCGATGATTTCCGCGGGATCTCGACATAGCTCACTGATTTTTGATGCTTTTTTAGCGTAGACCGCATCATCGATCAGCGCATAGCCATAATCACGCACTTGAACGCCGCAGCCAGACGCAGTGACGACAATCGCCTCAATGCCCGCCTCGACATGCGGCCACCAGGCATCGATATTGCGGCGCATATCATCGCGGGCTGCGGCCTGATCATTCAGGTGAAAGCGCACCGCACCGCAGCAACCAGCCTTGGCTTCTTCAAAAAGCGAGATGCCGAGTTTGTCGAAAACGCGCGCCGTTGCTGCATTGATATTCGGTGCCAGTGCAGGTTGCACACAACCGGCCAATAGCAGCATGCGCCGTAACTGCCTTGCCTGCACGGGCCACGGTCTGGCCGTAAACGAACCGGGCGGCGGTAGCCGGTCAGCCAGCGCCGTGGGCAACAAGGGGTGTAAAGCTTGCCCCAGTTTTACCAGCGGGCGGAATATGGCGGGGCGGGGCAAAACCTGGCGTAACAGTGTGCGCGTCAAAGCAGCGCCGGCCCGACGCGGCAGTTTTTCTTCAACAACCTGACGCCCAATATCGAGCAACCGACTATATTTGACACCGGATGGACAGGTCGTTTCGCAGGATCGGCAACTCAGGCAGCGGTCAAGATGCAAACGTGTTTTTTCGCTGACCGGCTTGCCCTCGAGCACCTGCTTGATCAGATAAATACGGCCGCGCGGGCCATCCAGTTCGTCGCCCAGCAGCTGATAAGTCGGGCAAGTGGCGGTGCAAAAACCACAGTGCACACAACTGCGCAGGATTTCTTCGGCTTCCTTGCCAGCGCGGGTGTCGCGGATAAAATCGGCGAGTCGGGTATCCATCAGCTGAGCTTTTCAAAAATCTGCATAGAGGCGACCGGGGTTGAGGATACCTTTGGGATCAAAGGATTTTTTTAGCCGCCGATGCAAGGCGAGCAGCGCCGGGGAAAGCGGCGCAAAGGCGCCTTCCAGACAGCGCAGGGATTCTGGCGCCCGATAAAGCACCGCGTGACCACCCAGTCGCGCCGCCGCACCGCGCACGGCCTCAGGAACCTCACCGGGTTCGCTCGCATACCAACGCTGGGCGCCACCCCATTCAATCGCACGCAGGCCGCTTAACCCCGGCGGCTTGGCATTGGAGGGCAAACCGAGACGCCAGAGTATTGGCCCGGCGAAAGCCGCATGTGTTTGCTCGCGCACGGAAATCCAGTGTTTTTCAGCGTCGACCGTAGCCCCCGCCGTTGCTTTGATGTTGGCGGCGGTTGGGCTGAGCGCATGCCCACCCAGATGGCGCGCCGCCGCTGCCACTGCCGCCTGGGCGCCGGAAAGGCGCAGCCAGAGTTGACCGTCGTGCCAAAAGGAGGCCGAGATCGGCAAGGGCTGGCCGCCCCATTCATTGAGTTTGGCAATTGCTTCAACTTCGCTCAGAGCAAAAGTCAGCGTCTGCTCAAGCCTTGGTTTTGGCAAAATTTTAAGCGTCACTTCGGCCAGCACACCGAGCGTCCCGAGGCTGCCGGCGAGTAGGCGCGAGACATCGTAGCCAGCGACGTTTTTCATCACCTGGCCACCAAAATCAAGCACCTGCCCGTGGCCGTCGATCAGTTTGATCCCCAGCACGAAATCGCGTACGGCACCGGCCTGCTGGCGCCGCGGCCCGGCCAAGCCGGCGGCAACGCAGCCACCCAGCGTTGCCCCGGAAAAGTGTGGCGGCTCGAAAGCCAGCATCTGGCCTTTCTCGGCCAGCACCGCCTCGATCTCCACCAGCGGCGTGCCGCATTTTGCGGTGATATAAAGTTCGCTCGGCTCATAGGCGACGATGCCGCGATAGCCGGAAACATCAAGCAACTCACCCAACAACAAGCTGCCGTAAAAATCCTTGCTGCCGGCGCCACGAATCCGCAGCGGTGTCTGGCTGGCGTGCGCCGCCTTGAGGGCGCTGACGAGATCGGCGAGTTGCATCAAAAGCGCTCCAGTTCAGGAAACTTCGTCGCGCCGTGATGAACGTGCATGCGACCATATTCGGCACAGCGATGCAAACTGGGCACGGCCTTGCCCGGATTAAGCAAGCCGGTTTCATCAAAAGCTGCTTTGATACGATGAAAGGCCTCCAGCTCCGGCGTTTTATATTGCACGCACATCTGGTTAATTTTCTCGATCCCGACACCGTGTTCACCGGTAATCGAGCCGCCAAGCGCCACGGAAAGCTCAAGAATCTCCACCCCGAAAGCTTCAGCCCGCGCCCACTCACCGGGTTTGGCCGCGTCGTACATAATCAGCGGATGCAAATTGCCGTCGCCGGCGTGAAAGACATTGGCACAGCGCAGGCTGTATTTCCTTTCCATGTCGCTGATCGCCGTGAGCATTTCTGCCAGGCGTTTGCGCGGAATCGTCCCGTCCATGCAGTAATAATCCGGCGTAATTCTACCGACCGCAGGAAAGGCCGCCTTGCGCCCGGCCCAGAAGCGCAAGCGCTCGCTTTCCGATTGTGAGACACGAATTTCGCTTGCGCCGGCTGCGGTCAACACTGCGGTGACACGCAAAATTTCCTCGGCGACTTCTTCCGGCGTACCGTCGGATTCGCAAAGCAAAATTGCCGCCGCGTTAAGGTCGTAGCCCGCCTTGACGTAAGGCTCGACCGCCGCCGTTGCAGCGCGATCCATCATCTCCAGCCCGGCCGGAATAATGCCGGCGGCGATAATATCCGCCACCGCCTCGCCAGCCTGGCCGACATCATTGAACGAGGCCATCACCACTTGCGCCAGCGCTGGCTTCGGTAACAGTTTCAGCGTTACTTCAGTGACCACGCCAAGCATGCCTTCCGAACCAATCATTAGCGCCAGCAGGTCGTAACCCGACGCATCCGGCGCTGCGGAGCCGATCTCGAAAATCTCGCCTTCAATGCTGACGACGCGAAGGCGCAAGACGTTATGCACCGTCAAACCATATTTCAGGCAATGCACGCCGCCCGAGTTTTCCGCCACATTACCGCCCAGCGTGCAGGCAATTTGCGAGGATGGATCCGGTGCGTAGTAAAGACCAAATGGCGCCGCTGCTTCCGACACGGCCAGATTGCGTACGCCCGGCTGAACCACGGCCAGGCGTGCCGCGCGGTCAACCCGCAAAATCTTGCTAAAACGAGCCAGCGACAACACCACGCCCTGCGCATGCGGCATGGCACCGCCCGACAGCCCCGTGCCGGCACCGCGCGCCACCACCGGCACGCCGAGTTGGTGACAAGTACGCAGCACGTCGATCACCTGCCCTTCCGTTTCCGGCAGGCAAACGGCGAGCGGCAACTCCCGATAAGCGGTCAGACCATCGCACTCGTAGGGACGCAAATCTTCCTCGTCGATGAGCAGACAATGAGTCGGCAAGATCATTGCCAGGCGGCTGGTCAGCGTCAGGCGATTAGTCGAAAAAGTCGTTTCGGGCGAGGTCATGGCGATCATTCTAATCCGACAAGAGGATGGCAAATCGAGCCCATAAATCACTCAAAAGCTTTCTGGCCTGCCTCATTTCGGCAACCAGCCCAAACCGGCCTCGGTCGTTGTCAGCGGTTTGTACTCACAGCCGACCCAACCGTCGTAACCCAGTTGGTCGAGCAAATCAAACAAAAATGGGTAGTTGATTTCCCCCGTGCCCGGCTCATGCCGCCCTGGGTTGTCGGCAATCTGGATATGGCCGATGCACTCGATATTCGCTGCCAGCGTTCGCGCCAGATCGCCCGCCATCACCTGCGCGTGATAAATATCGAACTGCACTTTCACATTGCTGCGGTCAACCACATTTAGCAGGCGAAAACTCTGGTCGATACTGTCCAGCCAGTAACCGG
>JAUYQT010000012.1 GCA_030697085.1 Azonexus sp.
AAAGGCCGCTGAATTGGCCAGGTGCAGCAACTTGGCGCTGATGAGCGGCTCCATGGCCACCGCTGCAGAGATCGCGCCAATGCTCAGGGTGCTGTCTTGCAGCGCCTTTCGCAAGCGTAAGAGAGCATCGAAGAAGGTTGGGAAGATGACATCGCCAGAAAGCTCCTTGGCGATATCTTCCAGCATTTGAAAGCGCTGCGCCTTAAGAGCTTCACCCGTTTTGTCCTGGTCGTCGCTGTTTGCTGCGGAGATCATCGCCTAGTTTCTTCCAACAAAAACCCCGCTATGGGTGCGGGGTTTTTTATTTTTCAGATATTTTGCGGGAACTGTCGGAATTAAATCTGATTTTCCCGCTTAAAAGAACCTGGTGTTATCTCATTGAGATGGTCACCTGGCCAGTCTTTTAGTTGAGTGCATCTTTCAAACCCTTGCCCGGACGGAATTTCGGGGACTTGGCGGCCTTGATTTCAAGGGTGTTGCCCGTACGGGGGTTGCGGCCGGTGCGAGCAGCGCGCTCACCGACGTAGAACGTGCCGAAACCGATCAGGCTGACGGTATCGCCAGCTTTCAGTGCGTCTTTGATGGCCTCAACGGTGGCATCCAGCGCGCGCCCTGCGGCAGCTTTGGAAATATCTGCGGAAGTGGCGATTTGGTCGATCAGTTCAGTCTTGTTCATATGAGTTCCCTAGTGAATGAGTTAAAGAAGCAAAATTTTGTGAGGAGCGATTTATAGTCCCCTCGAAATCCTTGTGTCAAGCGGATTTTCGTTGAATTGTCAGTGCTGGCGGTGCTGAAAAGATGCCAGCGTCCAAATGCTGGCATCCTTTCCTTGTAAATCAATGAGTAAGCGGTGTTGGCTTGGCGGCAGGCTCGGTGGCAGCCTTAACGCTGCTGTCATCAATTGGCAGGTCTGGTAAGGCCTCCGGCATGCGTTCCAAGGCGCGGGCCAAGACCTGATCAATCCATTTAACCGGGACAATTTCGATCTTGTTTTTGATGTTGTCAGGCATCTCGGTGATGTCCTTGATGTTCTCTTCCGGGATCAGCGCTGTCTTTACGCCACCCCGGATCGCTGCCAGTAGTTTCTCCTTTAAGCCACCAATGGCCAGCACTTCGCCACGCAAGGTTATTTCTCCGGTCATGCAGACATCGCAACGAACCGGGATGCCGGTGTATGAGGACACCAGAGCGGTTGTCATTGCAATACCTGCTGACGGGCCATCCTTTGGTGTGGCGCCTTCCGGTACGTGAATATGGATATCTGTCTTCTCAAAGGCTTCGTCCTTGATTCCGAGGCGCCGAGCCCGGGCGCGTACGACTGAACGAGCAGCTTCTACCGACTCCTTCATCACGTCACCAAGCGAACCCGTACGCAGGATATTGCCCTTGCCTGGCATATTGGCACATTCGATTGTCAGTAATTCACCGCCAACCTCCGTCCACGCCAAACCGGTTACTTGTCCAATCTGATTTTCCTTTTCGGCCATACCAAAGGTATAGCGCCGTACACCCAGGAATTTATCCAGATTTTTCGCGTTGACCAGCATTTTGCGGTCCCGCTTTTTAAGCAGTAACGTCTTGACTGCTTTGCGGCAGATTTTCGAAATTTCACGCTCAAGGGCACGAACGCCAGCCTCACGTGTGTAGTAACGAACGATGTCGCGAATGGCGCTGTCGGCAATGCTAAGCTCAGTCGTTTTGACGCCATTGTTCTTCATCTGCTTGGTGAGCAAATAACGCATGGCGATATTGATTTTTTCATCTTCCGTGTAGCCAGACAAACGAATGACTTCCATGCGGTCAAGCAGTGGCGCAGGGATATTCATTGTGTTGGCGGTGGCTACGAACATCACGTCGGAAAGATCGAAATCAACTTCTACATAATGATCCTGGAAAGTATTGTTTTGTTCTGGATCAAGCACTTCGAGCAAGGCC
>JAUYQT010000015.1 GCA_030697085.1 Azonexus sp.
GTCTTTGGGTTTCGCCATTGGCTGATTATATGCCGCGTGAGCATGTGGCTATATCGTTCAAGTAGCGTGACTTTTCAGGAATCATCGCTACTTGAACGAATGGCAGCAATGGAACCGCGCTAGGTTCGGGATCTTCCTTCCTACAGACGCCTTTGACCTTTTTAACTTGCCTTCATCGCTACTTGAACGAAGCAAAAATTTATGTGATCGCCGCTTTTTGATTAAGAAAGATTAAAGAAAAGATTAAGGACTGCTGGAAGCCAATAACGGCGGGCTTTTCGGGGCGATTTACTCGCTACCGGAACGAGTCGTTTATCGCTACTCGAACGCTAATTGCACGCTACAAGACTATTAGTCGGCAACCGAGCATCGCTCCTGGAACGCCAGCCCCATCGCTACTCGAACGCGGTGACTCGTTCGGCAAGCGTGGCTTTATCGCTACTCGAACGATAGATTTTCAGGTTTTGCGTCGCCGAGCAGGGCGGCGGTGCGAAAAAGAGGCGAAATAGGGTGTTTTCGTTTGAGTAGCGATGGCCTGACCTTGTTTAGGTATCGTTCGAGTAGCGAGCAGCTAGGGCGAAGCGATTAGGGTTGGCTGGGCGGGGCGCTGATATCGGTATCGTTCGAACGGCGATGGAGCGGGAAGAATTGTAAGTGTGCGGAGTGTAGTGCGGGGGGGACGGCATGGCTGGCGGAAGTGAGTGCTAACTGGTGCGGGTTGGTTGGTGCTGCCTGGTGGGGCTGAGCGCAAGACGGCCGGTAGGTGATAGCCACGGCTGTACGAATCACTGAGTGAGCGTAATTATGGATTATTTGGAAGAAGCGTGCGAGCTGCGCCGGTCTATTTGACTTGAGATCGGGCTGCGGGTCAGGGCGGACCATCGGGAAGCCGCATGAGACCATCTCCTGGCTGGACTACCGAGGGTGGGGCAGGGCACCTTGGCGCGATTGGGACTCGCGGCTACCTTAGCGTGCAGAGCTAGCCTTGAACAACGCCAACCAGGCGGGAAGCTTGCACTCGCCCTCCTTTTCCGCGCAGCACATCTTCGACACCCCACCTCGCCGATCACCACCTTCAAGTCCGCTCTGCCTCTGACCTAAAAGCTTCACCTGCACCGCGCCGAACCCTGTGCTCCCTCTCCTCGTCCCGGCGCGCCCAAGCACGCACATCGGTCGATCAATGGAGGACGCAGCCCGGTGCTGCCGAACTCCATGGGCTGCCGCCGGGGCCTCAAAACGAAAAGGCGCCCGGCGGCTGCTTGAACCGAAAACCCCTCCGGCTGACGGAAATCTGCGGATCATATATTGGCATTGACGCATTACCTATCTGATGGTCAGGTGAGCGTCCAAAACCACGTTATCTGTCACTGGATGAGCTACAGACCGACCTTGATGCTTGGCTGACCTACTGCTACAACGAGCGAACCCATCAGGGTAAGAGGTGTTCCGGATGTACGCCTCTGCACACCATAAGCGCAGGAAAGGAGGTGTGGAACGAGAAAGATTGCCAATCTGAATTTGATCTGGCAATCAGGCACCGTCAAAACGGAGAACTGTCAGATCAGGGCGCGACTTCTACACAACCGCGTTGCTCGACCGCATCACCCATTACTGCGAAATTCTCGAGACCGGCAACGACTCCTTCCGCTACAAACAGCGGAAAAAATCCGTCAAATTAGCCTGAGCAACTGGAAAGATTTGGATGCTGATTGACATCCTGGTAATACTCGCGCCGCTGGAACATGAAGAAGACTCTACGGAGAGTTTGTGGGCAATGGCGATGACTTCCTTCGGGGCGGCTCGCAGTTTATGCTCCACGCTTCCTCCCCACGCTCGGTCACCCTCACGCAGTTGCGCTTCACTTCGTTCGTCGTGATCAACTGACGACGGGAATATAGCCGCAGGAGAGCGCCCAGCATGGGCGCACAAAATAAAGGCCGGAAACCCGGCCATTTCTTTACGCAGTTTCTTTGTGCGTGGTTTTGTATCGCGCCGCGATCTCTTGCTTACTCTGCCGCAGCAATTTTATCTCGGATGGTGACAGCATCGGTGGTGCGTTCGAGGTACCGAGCCTCTGATTGAGTAAGGCGGTCGAAGTTGTGACCGAACCTACCGATCCACCACTCTTCAAGTTGTTCGCCATGTTTTAGCCTCAATGCAGTAAGTTGTTCA
>JAUYQT010000053.1 GCA_030697085.1 Azonexus sp.
CGTCGTGATGCGCGAATCGCGGTAGTACTGGGCCGCACCGGTTTCTTCGACAAAACCGACACCACCAAACACTTGCAGCGCGGTTGAGGACAGTTCGACACCCTGCTCCGTGCTCCAGCCCTTGACGACCGGGGTCAGCAGGTCGACGCGGGACTGCGCAGCGGCATTACCCGCGTGGGCGCGGTCGATATTGGCGGCGGTGTAGTAGGCCAGCGTGCGCATGGCTTCGGTGCGCGACTTGATATCCATCAGCATGCGACGAACATCCGGGTGATGCAGGATGGTCTTCTTGTCGGCAGATTTGTCGCCGATGATCTTGCCCTGGACGCGCTCACGGGCGAACCACAAGGCGTGCTGGTAGGCGCGCTCGGCGATGCCGACACCTTCCAGGCCGACATTGACGCGGGCGTGGTTCATCATCGTGAACATGTAGCCAATGCCCTTGTTCTCGTCACCGACCAGATAGCCGACGGCGCCTTCGTTCTCACCGTAGGACATGACGGCGGTTGGGCTGCCGTGGATGCCCAGCTTGTGTTCGATCGAAGCGCAGATCAGGTCATTGCGCTTGCCCAGCGAGCCATCGTCATTGACCAGGAACTTCGGCACGAGGAACAGCGAAATGCCCTTCAATCCCGGCGGCGCATCCGGCAGGCGGGCCAGCACGAGGTGGATGATATTTTCGGCGACATCATGCTCGCCCCAGGTGATGAAAATCTTGGTGCCGCTGACCAGGTAGCTGCCGTCGCCAACGGCCTTGGCCTTGGAGGAAATCGCCGCCAGATCGGAACCGGCATTTGGCTCGGTCAGGTTCATCGTGCCGGTCCACGTGCCTTCGACCATCTTCGGCAGATACTTCTGCTTCAGTTCGTCGGAAGCATGGTGGGCGATGGCTTCGATGGCGCCGCCAGTCAGCATCGGGCACAGGCCGAAAGCCATGTTGGCGCCCTTCCACATTTCATTGACCGCCATCGAAACGACCGCAGGCAAGCCCTGGCCGCCGTATTCCGGCGAAAAGGGCATCGAGTTCCAGCCGGTTTCGGCGAACAGTTTGTAGGCTTCCTTGAAGCCGGGCGCCGTGGTCACGACGCCATCCTTGCAGACGTGACCGGTCCGGTCGCCAACCTTGTTGATCGGATCAAGCACGCCGGTCGCGAACTTGGACGCTTCGTCCAGGATGGACTCGACGAGATCGACGGAACATTCCTCGTTGCCGGGCAGGGCGCAGATTTCTTCCAGGCCGGCCACTTCGTTGAGGACGAATTGCATGTCGCGAATCGGTGCGATGTAAATACTCATGTTTTTATCTCCTGATTTTTATGGTTTAGATGGCTGCCAGCAGTTGCGGCACGACTTCAAACAGATCCCCAACCAGCCCGTAATCCGCCACCTGAAAAATCGGTGCATCCGGATCCTTGTTGATCGCGACGATGACTTTCGACTCCTTCATCCCGGCCAGATGCTGAATCGCACCGGAGATGCCGACGGCGATATAGAGCTGCGGTGCGTCGATCTTGGCGGTCTGGCCGACCTGATAATCATTTGGCACAATACCAGCGTCGACCGCAGCACGGCTGGCGCCGAGCGCCGCTCCGAGCATGTCGGCGATCGGATCGAGCTGG
>JAUYQT010000063.1 GCA_030697085.1 Azonexus sp.
GTCTTGCGACGGAAAAGTCATTTGGGTTGACCTTTATGTGTCCGCAATCCGCGATGAAGACGGCGAAATCGTCAATTTAATCGGTGTGGTCAGCGATATCACCGAACGCAAGGAATCAGCTCGGGCGCTGGACGATTCAAAGCAGCAACTACGCACCTTGGCCGCGTATCAGGAGCAAATGCTTGAACAGGAGCGAAAGCACATTGCCCTTGAAGTCCATGACGAAATGGGGCAATTGCTCACTGCCCTTAATCTGGAGCTTTCCCTGACTGAACTGCGTTTTGCTGATAACCCCGAACTGCTAAGCAGGGTCGACAAAATGCATTTGCTGGTCGAAAAGACAATCAACGTGGTGCGTCAGGTCGCCAGCAACCTTCGCCCCGTCGCACTTGATCTCGGCCTGGTGCCGGCACTCGAATGGCTGGCCGAAGATTTTTCCAGACGTTGCTCCATAAGTTGCAATCTTAGTGTTGACGATGATGAATTGGTGCTTGATGATCGGCAATCAACAGCTATTTTTCGGGTCGTCCAGGAGTCGTTAACCAACGTTACCCGTCACGCCAAAGCTCAGGCGGTGGTCATTATGTTGCGACGGAGTGGGCAAATACTGAGTGTCCTCGTCAAGGACGACGGCCAGGGATTTGATACCGTGGCGGTCCGCCAACGCAACGGCTTCGGCCTGTTCGGTATGCGCGAGCGGATACTCACCATCGGCGGCAAACTCCGTATTATTAGCGCACCGGGCAAAGGCACGGTAGTCAGTATCGATATTCCATTAATGCACAGAGAAGCTTCATGATTCGTCTTATTCTCGCCGACGATCACGCCATTGTCCGCAGTGGCCTGATCCAGATTTTTGCCACAACCACTGATATTGTTGTGGTCAGCGAAGCCAGCCAGAGCGAGGAAGTGCTTGAGCAATGCCGGCAGATTCCGTGCGATGTGTTGCTGCTCGACATGACGATGCCCGGCCTCAGCGGTATCGAATTAATCAAGCGGCTGCATGAGGAGAATCTCGATTTGCCGATTCTGATTCTTTCAATGCATAACGAAACACAGGTCATCACGCGAGCCTTGAGCGCCGGCGCAGCGGGTTACATCACCAAAGACAGCAAGTCGGAGCTCTTGCTCTCGGCTATCCGGAAAGTTGCCGCCGGCGGCAAGTTTATTGATCCGGCGCTGGTCGACAAACTCATTTTCACCCCCCAGCGCAAGGATGACCTACCCCAGAATGCGCTGAGCAAACGCGAGCTTCAGGTCCTAACCATGATTTCTGCCGGCCATCCGCTCGGGCTCATTGCAGAGCGCTTGAACCTGAGTCCGAAAACCGTTAGCACACACAAAAATCGCTTGATGCAGAAACTTGAGATCGACAACAACGCCGATCTGATTCGCTATGCCATGAAACACGAATTGCTTACTCCACAGGATTTTCCCGATAGCTAAAATAATCCAGTTTCAATTAGTGTCAGCAACAAGCAGCTAAAATTTGACCTTGGCTATGCGGCTATAATCGTGGGCTCTCCTGTTGCAGCCGCGCTAAAGTGTCCGTTTTCAAACCATTGCTCGCCCTCCCCGCCCTGCCCAAACCCGGCGCCCGTATCGACCTGCCAGCGCTGGCCGGCTCCGCCGACGCCCTGGCCTTTGCCGAACTGGCCCTTAAGAATAAGGGGCGCACGCTGGCTGTCGTCACCGCCAGCGCCGCCGACGCCCAGCGCCTGCTCGATGAAATTCCCTGGTTTGCGCCGGAGCTGCGCGTGCGCTTGCTGCCGGACTGGGAAACCCTGCCTTACGACCACTTTTCACCGCACCAGGATCTCGTTTCCGAACGTCTCGCCACACTGTGGGCCGCTCTACAGGGCGATCTCGATATTTTGCTCGTTCCCGCGTCGACCGCAGTCAATCGACTGGCACCGCCGGAATTCCTCGCCGCCTACACCTTTGAATTCAAGAAGGGCCAGAAGCTCGACGCCGACAAGTTTCGCACGCAGGTCACGCTGGCCGGTTACGCCAATGTCACGCAGGTTGTTTCGCCCGGCGAATATTCGATTCGCGGCGGCCTGATTGACCTCTTCCCGATGGGCTCGCAGTTGCCGTACCGGCTCGATCTGTTCGACGATGAAATCGAAAGCATCAAGACCTTCGACGTCGACACCCAGCGCACCGTTTATCCGGTGCCGGATGTGCGCCTGCTGCCGGCGCGTGAATTCCCGATGGACGAAAAGGGCCGTACCCATTTCCGCCAGTGTTTTCGCGAGCGCTTCGAGGGCGACCCGGCCAAGTCCGGCGTCTACAAAGACATCTCCACCGGCATCGCCAGCGCCGGCATCGAGTATTACCTGCCGCTGTTCTTCGACGAAATGGCCAGCCTCTTCGACTACCTGCCGAAAGATGCCCTCTTCGTCACCCACGGCGACGCGCCGGCGGCCATCGCAGCCTTCTGGAGAGACACACGCTCCCGCTACGACATGCTTCAAGGTGACAAAAGCCGGCCGCTACTGAAGCCAGACGAACTCTTCCTTTCCGACGAAGCATTCTTCACTGCCGCCAAATCCTACGGTCGACTGTCTTTTTCGGGCAAAAATGAAGCTTCAGTGGCCAGCCCGCTGCCTGGCATTGCCGTCGACCGCCGCGCCGAAGACCCGCTGCATGCCCTGAAAACCTACCTCGCCAGCTACCCCGGCCGCGTCATGCTGCTGGCTGAAACAGCAGGCCGGCGTGAAACCCTGACCGCGATGCTCACCGAGCACGGCGCGAAACCCGAAGCCAGCGCCGAACTGGCCGGTTTTCTCGGCGGCAAAGCCAAATTCGCCCTTGGCATCGGCCCGCTGCATACCGGTTTTGCGCTGGACAAGCTCGCTTTTATCACCGAAACCGAACTCTTTGCTGGCACACCGCGCCGTACCCGCCGCGAAGCGCAGAAGAAAGCCACTTTTGACAACTGGCTGAAAGACCTCACCGAACTCAAGGTCGGCGACCCGGTTGTGCACGAAAGCCACGGCATCGGCCGTTATCGCGGGCTGGTCCGGATGGATCTCGGCCTCGGCGAACAGGAATTCCTCGAACTGCACTACGCCAACGAGGCCAAGCTTTTCGTGCCCGTAGCGCAGTTGCACGTTATTTCGCGCTACTCCGGCTCCGACCCGGATAGCGCCCCGCTGCACACCCTGGGTTCCGGCCAATGGGAAAAAGCCAAGCGCAAGGCCGCCGAGCAGGCGCACGACACCGCCGCCGAATTGCTTGCGCTCTACGCCGCCCGCGCTGCCCGCAAAGGCCACGCCTTCGACTTCAAGGATATTGATTACGACGCCTTCGCCGATGGTTTCGGCTTTGAGGAAACGGTCGATCAGGCGCTGGCCATCGAAGCCGTGGTCAACGACATGCGTTCCGGCAAACCGATGGATCGCCTGGTTTGCGGCGATGTTGGCTTTGGCAAGACCGAAGTGGCATTGCGTGCCGCCTTCTGCGCCGTTGCCGGCGGCAAGCAGGTTGCCGTGCTTTGCCCGACCACCCTGCTTTGCGAACAGCATTACCAGACTTTCTGCGACCGCTTTGCCGACTGGCCAGTCAAGATTGCCGAACTCTCCCGCTTCAACACCGCCAAGGAATCGACGCTGGCGCTCAAGGAACTGGCCGAGGGCAAGATCGACATCATCATCGGCACTCACAAGCTGATCGGCAAGGACGTCAAGTTCGACCGCCTTGGTCTCGTCATCATGGATGAAGAACACCGTTTCGGCGTGCGCCAGAAGGAAGCGCTGAAAGCCCTGCGCGCCGAAGTCGATGTGCTGACGCTAACCGCAACGCCGATCCCGCGAACGCTGGCAATGAGCATGGAAGTCCTGCGCGACTTATCGATTATCGCAACCGCGCCGCAGAAACGTCTCGCCATCAAAACTTTCTTCAGCAACTTCTCCGACGGCATCATCCGAGACGCCATGTTGCGCGAACTCACGCGCGGCGGTCAGGTGTACTTTTTGCACAACGAAGTCGACACCATTGCCAATATGCAGGAAAAGCTCGCAAAGCTCGTTCCCGAAGCGCGCATTGTCATCGGCCACGGCCAGATGAACGAGCGCGAACTGGAACGCGTCATGCGCGACTTCACCGGCCAACGCGCCAACGTGCTGCTGTGCACGACCATCATCGAAACCGGTATCGACAACCCGCACGCCAACACCATCCTGATCAACCGCTCGGAAAAATTTGGCCTCGCCCAGTTGCATCAGTTACGTGGCCGGGTCGGTCGTTCGCACCACCAGGCCTATGCCTACCTGCTGGTTCAGGACGAAAAGGCAATGACCAAGCAGGCCCGGCAGCGCCTCGAAGCCATTCAGGCGATGGAAGAACTTGGCTCCGGTTTCTTCCTCGCCATGCACGACCTGGAAATCCGTGGCGCCGGTGAAGTGCTCGGCGACAACCAGTCCGGCGAAATGCAGGAAGTCGGTTTCAACATGTACACCGACATGCTCAACCGCGCCGTTGCTGCGCTGAAACAAGGCAAACACCTTGACGCCGCCGACCTCAGTACGCCGCTTGGTAGCGGCAGCGAAATCAACCTGCGTACACCGGCTCTGCTGCCTGATGGCTACTGCCCGGACGTCCATGAACGCCTGACGCTCTACAAGCGCCTCGCCAACTGCGAAAGCACCGAAGATATCGATGCCCTGCAGGAAGAATTAATCGACCGCTTCGGTGAACTGCCGATTCAAGGGCAATCCCTGCTTGCCACCCATCGCCTGCGACTGCTGGTAAAACCGCTGTGTATTCAAAAGGTGGACGCCACCAACGACCAGATTACGCTGCAGTTTGGCCCGGAATTTGTCAAACAGGCGCCTATCGAGCCGATAAAGATCATCAACCTGATTCAAAAAAACCGCAGCTATAAGCTAGCCGGACAGGATAAAATTTCTCTACTTCGCCACTGCCCAACCTTGACTGACAAAGTTGCCGCAGTAAAAGACATGATTCGCCAGCTGACGACCTGATTATGACCACTCAAAATATTGAAAACATCAACGTAACCGCCTTCGACAACATGCCGTCGCCGGAGGAAATCCACGCCCGTCTGCCAATTAGCGACAAGGCAAAAAGAACTGTCACGCATGGTCGCAACCTGCTGTGTAATATTCTGGATCGCAAGGATCACCGCCTGTTTGTCGTTGTTGGCCCCTGTTCCATTCACGACCCGGTCGCCGGCCTCGATTACGCCCGTCGCCTGAAAGCGCTCTCCAACGAAGTCGGCGACACGCTGCAGATCATCATGCGCGTCTATTTCGAAAAACCCCGCACCACGGTGGGTTGGAAGGGTTACATCAACGACCCGTTCATGGATGACAGCTTCCGCGTCGATGTCGGCATGGAAAAGGCCCGCAAATTTCTGCTCGACGTCGCCGAAATCGGCCTACCCACCGGCACCGAAGCCCTCGACCCGAACTCGCCGCAATACTACGGCGACCTCATCACCTGGACGGCCATCGGCGCCCGTACCACCGAATCGCAAACCCACCGCGAAATGTCTTCCGGTTTATCCACGCCAGTGGGCTTCAAGAACGGCACCAGCGGCGACCTCAGCGTGGCAGTCAACGCCATCCTCTCCGCCTCCAAACCGCACTCATTCCTCGGCCTGACCAATCAGGGCCGCGTCGCCATTGTCCGCACCAAGGGCAACGGCTACGGCCACATCGTGCTGCGCGGCGGCGATGGCCGCCCGAATTACGACACGGTTTCGGTCGCCATGGTCGAACAGGCGCTGACCAAGGCCAAGCTGGTCAACAATATTGTTGTCGACTGCTCACACGCCAACAGCTTCAAAAAGCCGGAACTACAACCGCTGGTCATGGCCGACATCGTCAACCAGATCCGCCTTGGCAACCAGTCGCTGATCGGGGTGATGATCGAATCCAATATCGAAGCCGGCAACCAGTCCATCCCGGCCGACCTGTCGCAACTGAAATACGGCTGCTCGGTCACCGACGGCTGTGTCGATTGGGACACCACCGAAAAAATGATCCGCGACGCCGCTATCATGCTGCGCGACGTGTTGCCGGATCGAATGTAAATAGGGGAAAGAGGTTGGCGCCTGAAGTTACCCATATTTCAAAACATGGCTTCTGGTTGCTGCTAGCCGACGAGGAAATACTGCTCCCATTCGAGCAGTTTCCCTGGTTTCGCAGCGCCACCATTGACCAAATTTCTCACGTTGAATGGCCCACCCCGGCGCATCTCTATTGGCCCGAGCTTGATATTGATCTCTCGCTGGAGTCAATTCGTCATCCCGATGCCTTTCCTTTGGTATCCAAAGCTGTTGGCTAATTGCGTAACTGAGGATCGACCCCGATTTTTGCGCAGATT
>JAUYQT010000154.1 GCA_030697085.1 Azonexus sp.
GAAGGCATCACTCTACATCCAAATTTCATCGGTACAAAATACGCAAGCCATTGAAGTTAAAGTAAAACATGACACAATTTGTAGGTGTGTCTAGGTTAAATTTGAATGATTTTTTGCCCAAAAAAAGCCTAATGCCATGTATAGTAAGGAAAGATTAAATATGCCTGTTCTGGCAGGCGTAGAGACGCCCAGCAAGCCACTAAAAATATATTTTTGTCTGTTGTAAAAAAGCCCGATTTACTCGGGCTTTTTGCGTGTTGCTAGTTCTGAATTGTGGTTAATCGCCCATTCTCGAAGTAGAGATAGTTCTGGCCACCATAAACCCATTGCTCATGGGTGCCATATACGCCCGTTGTTGTATTTATGGATTTTGGCCTGCCCCAGCTTGACGCCTTAACTTCCTCTGGTGACATACCTATATTGACGCCTCTTGATCTGCGTTCCGCAGCCTCGCGATGCTTCAGAATTTTCAATTGTTTTTCATATTCAAGTTTTTGCAGTCTATTTTCACTTGCAATTTCTTTTTCAAGCTTAATTTGGGTGTTGGTGTATTTGGTCAGTTGGTCTGGGTAGTCCTTAACGAGTAGTTCGAGTGACTTTATTCGTGTTTCGGCATTAATTGTCTTGTCCCTTATTTGCTTGTCGTATGCTCGAATTTCGGCCATCTTCAGCATTTCGAGTGCTGCAGGGTCATTGAGTAGCATGGCGCACTCGCGTATTAGCTTTGCAGCTTCCCAAGGCTCCGCTTTGACAATCATCTCGTGTTTTGGTTTTGCATTCTCTAGCGTACCGCGGCACTCGCTTATTGCTTGCCTCATACGTTTTTCTTTTTCAGCTTGGATGTCGGCTATTTCTTGTTTTTTCTGTGTTTCATTTTCTTGGGCGATTGTTGTGGGAGACTTTCCGCAACCGTTCAGGCCTGCAGCAAGTGACAGTGTCGCGGTCAAAATAACTATTCCAAGTGCACGCATACTTCCCTCAAGTAGATATCTTTACAGTCAGATTGGATTTCGCATCCTTTGAGTCCGTGAGTCTCCCCTTAATCAGAAAGTCTGCCAATATGACAAAAGGCATACGCAGAAAATCTCAGGCACTCGCCCTGAGCGTTACCACGTTGTTAGCGCCACATGTCAGCAACTCAAGCCGATCACCCAGCAATGCCCAAGCCTGACGCATTTCAACTTCGTAGCTGTGGCGCTGGTAGATTCGCTTTACCTTGTTCT
>JAUYQT010000175.1 GCA_030697085.1 Azonexus sp.
GTGCTTTCAAGATCGGCCTCGCCGCCCATCAAGTGAGCCAGTTGGCGGCTGATGGCGAGGCCGAGGCCGGTGCCGCCATAGCGCCGGCTGGTTGAATCGTCGGCCTGAGTGAACGGCTTGAAGAGGCGCATCTGGGTTACCGGCGAGATGCCGATGCCGGTGTCTTCAACCTCGAAACGGAGCAGTACGCTATCTGCCTGGCGCTCGAGCACGCAGGCGCGGAGCACGATATGGCCGTGATCGGTAAATTTGACGGCATTTGACAAGAAGTTAAGCAATACCTGTTGCAGCCGGAAGGGATCGCCACGCAGCGCGGGCGGCAGGTCAGGGGCGATTTCGGTGAGGATGGTCAGTCCCTTATCGTGAGCCTTGAATTCGACCATGGCCAGCGTTTCAGTGATGATCTGGTGGCTGGCGAAGTCGATTTCCTGCAAGTTGAGGTGTTCCGCTTCAATTTTCGACAGATCGAGAATGTCGTTGATCACCGTCAACAGATGTTGTGCCGATTCGGATACCCGCGTCAGGCGTCCCAACAGGCGCGGCTCGCTGGCTTCGCGGCTCATCAGATAAGTCAGGCCGATCACGGCGTTGAGCGGGGTGCGGATTTCGTGGCTCATGTTGGCCAGAAAGGAGCTCTTGGCACGGCTCGCCCGTTCGGCATCTTCCTTGGCAATGGCCAGTTCATAGGTACGCTCTTCAACCATTGCCTCCAGGCGGCGGCGGTAGCGGCTCAGTTCTGTCTGGGCTTTGCGGCGTTCGGTGACGTCGGCGGTGAAGGTAAGAATATGGCGTTCACCGTTGATGTCGATCAGGGCGGCAGAAATTTCAACGTTATGAATCACGCCGTTGCCGTCCTGCCAGAGGGATTCGTGATTGACGACCCGGCCCACCGATTTAAGTTCGTCGACAAATTCAAGACGCAAATTGTCGTCCGGCCAGAGCCCGATATCGCGGGAAGTTTTGCCGATCATGTCTTCCCGCTTCCAGCCAAAATCGCGCAGGTAATTCTCATTGACATCGACCAGCAAGCCGTCCCTGAAGCGGATGATCGAAGCGCACAGCGGACTGGCATTGAAGGCGATCTGGAAGCGTTGTTGTTCGGCCCGTTGCGCCGCCTCGCTTTCAAACAGGCTGCGATAGCGCCGGGCACCCGAGGTTTGGTAAATAAAGCCGAAACCTGCGGTGACTGTGGCGAGCAGGCCGATGGTCAGGGCAATGATCAGTTGGGACAGGGAATGCCATGCGTTGAGTGCTTCCTGGCGCGATATTTTGATCACCAGATGCCAGGTCGTTTCGGGGATGGCCTTGATTGAGGCGAGAACGGGCGTACCTTGATAGTCACGGCCTTCGACAAAACCCTGAATCCCGGCAAAAAGGCTCATTACACTGGGGACGTCGGTCGCGGTGTCCGGGATGCGGAATTGCATGGCCGCATTGGCGCGGAGGCGTACTTCATTGAGAAACAGGACGTGATCGCCATCGCGTCGGACAAGCAGCGTTTCGCCCGAGGCGGTTGGTATCGGCCAGGATTTGAGCAACGGGACAAGAAAAGTATTGGGATCGCTCTGCAACAGAATCGTGCCCAGGCGTGCTGTCTGCGCGCCCTGACCGAGAGTCAGCGGGACGATGATGTCGGTATGGGCGAACCCGCTGGCCGGGTAAATGTGCAAATCAGTCATGTTGGCCCGCCCGGTCGTAAAGGCGACTTCCATGGCGAGGTATATATCGTCGTCGAGTTTTTCTCCCTGGCGACCACTCAGGCTGAGGCGAATGTTTCCCTCGGTGTCGATGAGCAGAATGTCCTGATAGTGATAATTGTCCTTTAATGATTGAAAGTGCTGAAGCAGCGCTTTCTCGAGGTTGGGTAATCTTGTTTTTGTCGAAAAAATCGTGTTGACCGTAGAAATCAGCGTTGGGTTTTCCGCCAGCACCTGTCCATCGGCAATGCGTTCCCGGCGCCAATCGCTGATTTGCTGTGATTTCGATTCGCTGATCGAATGCAATTGTTCGTCGATATGCGTTAGCTGATAGCTGTTTTCGGATTGGTAAAGCTGGTAGCCACCCAAGCCGAAAAGGGTAAAAATCAGGATAAAGCTGGGCAGGAGCCAGTGGGATGAAGCGAATGTCTCGAATCGATGCATGATGAATTCAGGCGTCGGGTGCGTTGGTTCGCTCGAGCAGGCCGAGGGCGGCCTCAAAATCGAAATTTGAAATCAGCTGGGCGAAATATTCGAATTCGTTGCCCAGGCGTTGGCGTAGCTCGGTGCTCTGCTGGTGAAGCAAGGCTTGCACGCCGACATCGCCGGCTTCGAGATGGTGCCGCAATTGGGCCAGATCAAGCGGGGCGCTTGCCGCGGTATCAGGCACCGCTGGGTGTTGCAGGTTTTGCAAGTGCGTGCAGAGTGCCAGATAGGCGCTTGCCGTTTCGATTATCAAAGGCTCGACGCTGGCATTGGGCTGGCTCGCTTTAATTGCGGCCTCAAGCGCTGCGGCCAAGGTGTACACCGCAACTGCACCGAGCGTGCCGGCACTACCTTTGACTGAATGGGCCAAACGGCGGGCTTCGCTGCTGTTGGCGTTGGCAAGGTGCTGGCGGATCAGCGCAAAGTCTGCACCATGATTGCGCGCAAACTTGCCGAGCAGACGGTGATAACTATGCAAGCGACCTTGCACTGAGGCGAGTCCGAAGCGGCTGTCCAGACCGGGTACCTGATCCAGCGCTGTCATCAGCGCGCTATCGTCGAGCGGCGTTTTATCCTTCTGTATAGAAGTTACGCTGCCGGGCAACCAGCGCGCCAGCGTGGCGAGCAGTACGGCCGGTTGGACCGGTTTGCCGATATGGCTATTCATGCCCGCTGCCAGGCAATTATCACGGTCTTCATCGAAGGCATTGGCGGTCATCGCCAGAATCGGAATGTCGGACCAGCCGGGCAGTTCGCGAATGCAGCGCGTTGCCTTGAGCCCATCCATGATCGGCATCTGCATATCCATCAAAACAAGTGCGTAGTGCCGGCGCGCAGCCAGTATTAGCGCCTGATAGCCGTCACGGGCGACATCGACACTCAAACCGGCCGCTTGCAGCAGATCGGTGGCCACTTCTTCGTTGATCGGATTGTCTTCAGCCAGGAGGATACGGGTGCCCGGTTGAAAATGCGGTTGTAGATCAGGGTTTTGACTGATTACGGGCGGCGCTGGTGAGTGGAGCGCCGGCTGGAGCAGCGCGGTAAACCAGAATGTGCTGCCTTGGCCGAGCGTGCTGTCGACGCCAATTTCGCCCTGCATGGCCTCGGCCAGCCGCCGGCTGATGACCAGCCCGAGCCCGGTGCCGCCGTAACGGCGGGTTGTCGAGCTGTCGGCCTGTTCAAAAGCCTTGAATAATCGTGATTGAGCCTCGGACGAAAGGCCAATGCCGGTGT
>JAUYQT010000305.1 GCA_030697085.1 Azonexus sp.
CAGGTAAGGCTCAAACACTCGAACTGCTAGCGATTTGATTAATCGGTCCTGTGGACTTTCGCTAGTGACATAGGTTTGTGTGACACGCTCCAACAGGCGCAACTCTTCCACCTTTGACTCATCCATTTTTCTGCCCTAAAAGTGACTGAGCTTGCTCGGTAAGCAACTCAATCATGCTTCCATCAAAAGTATAAATACCGAGCCGTTGATGCGCCTCAAAGCGCTCCGAAAAACTGTCGTCAACCAAGATTGCTTCAGTCTCTACGATGAAATCTGACTTGGGCCGACCATCCTTTATATGGATAATTTCATCAAAAATACCAGAAAGATAAAACTGTTTAAGCGTCTGTCCGAGATCACCTGCATGGCGTGTTATCAACTTAACTTTGACACCCAGATTGCGACATTGAAAAATAAGTCGTACCGCCTCTGGATTAACCTGACCGCGCAGGAGAAGTGTGTCATCAAGGTCGATATACAGTACAGAGAATACAATCTTGTGGCGGTAACGATTGCGCAAGGCGCGATCCAGCTCAATCTCACCAGCATTTAGCAAGATATCTAAACGTACCCGCTCATGCTCGAGAATGGTCAGCAGAGGAAAGTTAACGCCAATAACACGGTGCAAGCTCATTGAACCCGCAATACGAGGTGCAACCTCAAGCAAGGAAAGTCGACCATCAGTAGCGCGTTTCATCTGAAAAAACCATGCCCCGCGCAGTTGGAAGGCCGCTTGGATGCTGCGGGCCATTTCGTCCACATCATCGATCTCTACGGTAACAGTGTTCACTGAAATACCGTTTCGCGTACGTCGCCGGGCACGTGCCCCCGCAAACAGAACGCCTCGATCACGGTCGCTAAAACAATCGACCGTAAACTCATCCCCAGGAAGGAACTCGCAAACGAGGGGTTCAGAGAGCGCCCCCATCGCTAACACAAGCTCAGCCTGTGTCCGTACGAGCGCTACACCTTGGGAGCCTTGACCACGATCTGGCTTGACGATGAGCGGATAGTCTTTCGCGTCAGGGACATCATCAAATATTTTCGGCACCCGCAGCATATTCTGCAAAGCCGCATAGGTCGCACGCTTTGAACGGGTAACAAGACAAGCATCAAGCGGAGCGGTGAGAACAACAGCAGGGATGTACTGCTGAGCATTAGCGAGCGCAACGATTACGTCATCGTAGGCGGGAAAAATATAGTCAATAGAGAGCTTTTGGCACAAAGCAATAAGCTCTTCGAGCCAGTTAGGCTCTGTAATTAAGGGCAGGCTAAAGTGGCGTTCAAAAGCAAATGGCCCATGATTCGGAGTACCTACCCCGGCACCAAATAGCCTGACTTCCTTGCAGTGACTAAGTGCCTGATGAATTTCCAGCCCAATCTCGGTGCCTGCTGGAAAAACAAGGACGTTACGCACACTCATCTGGAAATACCAGCTACAAGATCTATGATCCGCTGAACGTCGTTATGCTCTAGCGTGGGATAGATCGGCAAACATAGTACACGAGCAGCAGCTTCAGCAGCGACAGGCAGATTTCCATGCTGCGCCGACGCAAGCTCTCGATACATCGGGAAATCAGAGATCAACGGATAAAAATAGCGGCGTGCGTGAATGCCGTGATCTTTTAGTTTTTGATACAACTCGTCTCGACTCAGTGGATACTGAGGCTGCACAAAGATGGGAAAGTAAGCATGGTTCGCCACTTTTTCACCCGTACCTTGAAGAAGGTGAATACCTTTGACATTAGCCAACTGCGCGCGGTAGGCAGTATCAATTACCTGACGTTTTGCGAATACATCGTCAATATATTTAAGTTGAAGCAGGCCAAAAGCGGCATTGACTTCGCTCATTTTCCCGTTAATTCCTGGAGCAACTACCGTGGCCTCATCCACAAAACCAAAATTTTTCAAGTGATCAATGCGCTCCTTGGTCTTCATGTCCGGGCAAACGATTGCACCGCCCTCAAAAGTATTAAAAACCTTGGTTGCATGAAAACTCAACACTGACAAGTCACCATGTCGCACCACGCTGCCACCTTCATCCTGCACACCAAATGCATGCGCTGCATCGTAGATAACCTTAAGGTTGTAATTGTCAGCAATTTTCTGAATAGAATTCACATCGCATGGCTGACCATAGCAATGCACCGGAAGGATTGCGGTAGTGCGCGGCGTGATAGCAGCTTCGATCTTGGCTGGGTTCAGATTCAGGCTGCCCGGGGCCACATCAACGAATACGGGCTTAATACCGTTCCAAAGAAGTGCGTGGGAGGTAGCAACGAAAGAGTAAGGTGTAGTAATAACTTCACCAGTAATGCGCAAGGATTGCAAGGCAGTCACAAGCCCAACTGTCCCGTTGCTAAACAACGAAATATGCTTGACACCAAAGAGACCGCATAAAGCGGCTTCAAGTTGCTGATGAAACGGGCCACTATTCGTAAGTTTTTTACTGGCCCAGATCTGCTGCAAGTAAGGAATAAACTCATCCAATGGAGGGAGAAAGGGCTGTGTTACGAAGATTGGCAAATTTTTACTGGACTCCATCACTCTCCGACCTCCTGCGCCACATCAACAGTCATTTGAGACGACACCTCAAATGACTCTGCCGGCAGCCCTGCGCACCAGCGTTGCCATATGACTCTTAGTGCATGCTCGAAACTGGCGGCAATAATTTCGGGATGACGCATCACCGATTGATCAAAACGGGCTCTAAGCTTAGCCCGCAGGTTCGCCAGCGTTGCAAGGTTATTCGCCCAGGAAACACCTTTTTGAACAAAATCCGCCGCATCCGCGGCCACAAATGCGTCCAGCCCCACATGCGCCAGAATACATGCTCCCACCCGGCCTGCCGGCGTGAGGCCGGCCACTGTCAATGTCGGCACCCCCATCCAGAGGGCATAGAGCGTGGTGGTACCGCCGGCATAGGGATAGGCATCCAGGCAAATATCCACTTGGTGATGCAGAGCGAGATAAGCATCCATACCGGAACGGGGATAGAAAATGAGCCGTTCGTGCGCAATCCCCTCCTGAGCAAAGGCATTGATCAACTTGTCGTACTCGCCTTCCTGCGGCATGCCGCCAAGCAGCATTCTTGCCTCAGGTGTCATTGACCGGCATTATGGAGCCACCGATGATCGGCGTAATGGAGCCAGTTTGAAGAAGTAAAAACGGGCTAAATCGGGGCTTAAAGCGAGGTGGATTTTACCTGTTTTTGAGGGGTTGATTTCGGTGCTGTCG
>JAUYQT010000532.1 GCA_030697085.1 Azonexus sp.
ATAAGGCTATCTTCACCCCTCACGTTGATACCGGCGACTTTATTGTCGTCACCAATGTCGAAAAGCTAACCGTTACTGGTAATAAAGCTGAAGACAAGAAGTATTTCCGCCACTCTGGGTACCCCGGTGGTATTTACGAAACAAACTTCAAGAAGATGCAGCAGCGTTTCCCGGGGCGAGCCCTGGAAACTGCCGTCAAGGGCATGCTGCCGAAGGGTCCGCTGGGCTACGCCATGCTCAAGAAGCTGAAGCTCTACGCTGGCGACCAGCATCCGCACACTGCCCAGCAGCCGAAGGCTCTGGAAATTTAAGGGGTCATCATGGCTGAAAGTTATTTCTACGGTACTGGTCGTCGCAAAAGCGCCGTTGCCCGTGTCTTCATGAAGCGTGGTTCCGGCGTCATTGTTGTTAATGGCAAGCCGATTGATCAGTTTTTCTCCCGCGAAACTGGTCGTATGATTGTTCGTCAGCCGCTGGCGCTGGTTGAGCAACTGACTGGCTTTGATATCAAGGTTAATGTCATTGGTGGTGGTGAGTCTGGCCAAGCCGGTGCTGTTCGTCACGGCATTACCCGTGCCTTGATCGAGTACGATGCAACTCTGAAGCCTTCGCTGTCTAAAGCTGGCTTTGTGACTCGTGATGCTCGCGAAGTAGAACGTAAGAAGGTTGGCTTCCACAAAGCTCGCCGCCGGAAGCAGTTCTCGAAGCGTTAATTCGCTTTGTCTGCAGAAAAAGCCGCCTTTTGGCGGCTTTTTTGTTTTTGGCGTAGGCGGTATCATCTGCCGCAGGCCATTAAAATGGTAGAGAAGATGAGTTTGTTGTTTGGGATGGATGGAACGATGGACCGATGCCTACGCCAGCTATAGCTTTAAAGCTAAAAAAATTCCGACGTCATTTTGGGATTGCCTCGCCGCGTGTTGTGGTGCGTAGTCATTTTCCATGGCAATGGATTTCAGTAGCCGCGTTCTCGCTTTTTGTTCTGCTTACTTCGGTGATTTGGTTGATGCTAAGCGATAACGAGGTGGTGACTATTGGGCGGGAGGTTGCGGGCCTCCGTTTGCAACTTGCCGAGCAGCGGGAGGAGTTGGCATTGTTACGGTCAACAGCGGGAACTGGCCAAAATGCGGTGAGTATTGAACGCGCCGCGCAGCGACAGTTACTTGCCAAGCTTGAGGGGCTTGAGCGTGAAAATGCGGCGCTTAAGGAGGATGTTTTATCATTCGAGCGATTAATTCCGGTGGTTGGTGAGGAGGCTGTTGTTCGTCTTGAAAGTTTTCGTGTGATTCGGGAGGTGGCGGGTCACTACCGTTATCGTATGTTGCTGGCTTTTCAGCCAGCAAGGCAAGTGCCGGAATTCCGTGGGCAATTGCAGATTGCCATCACTTATATGCTGTCCGGCAAGCAACAGCAGTTGTTGTTGCCGAATAAGCGAGATGCCGCTAATAAATATCAGCTTGAGCTAAAGAATTTTCTTCGTCGTGAGGGTGATTTTGATCTGCCGCCGGGGGCTGAACTGAAGGTGGTTGAGGCGCGAATTCTTCAAGGTGGTACCCTGAAGTCCAAACGATTGGCACAATTTTAGGAGTGGCCCATGTTCGGTAAAAATAGCGAGACCAAGCCCCAGGGGCGAATCGACAGTTTGATTGGTGCGGGCACCCGCGTTGAGGGAAGTGTTCGATTTACGGGTGGCTTGCGGATTGATGGTGAGGTGGTGGGTAGCGTTGAGGCAACCGAGGGTGCTTCGTCTTCAACGTTGGTGTTAAGTGAGCATGCGCGTGTCGAAGGTGCGGTTAGCGTTGCCCATCTGGTGACCAATGGTACGGTTGTCGGGCCAGTTACGGTCAGTGAATCACTTGAAATGCAGTCAAAGGCTCGAATTGTTGGGGAAGTTGATTACGCAATGATCGAGATGCATCAAGGTGCCGTGATTGAAGGGCGCCTTGTGCATCGGGGCAGCAAAACGGTTGAACTTAAATTGGCAGCATCAAACTAATACAATTGACCGAGTTCGCGTGGGCCAGCATAATCTTGCACAAATTTATCAGGAGTTTTCATCATGAACGCAGTAGCCGAAATGCCTTCCATCCTTGTTTTTACCGATAATGCAGCCAATAAAGTAAAGGAGCTTATTGAGGAGGAGGGTAATCCCAGTCTGAAATTGCGTGTTTTTGTGACGGGTGGAGGTTGTTCCGGTTTTCAGTATGGTTTCACTTTCGATGAGGAAGTGAACGAAGACGACACCACCAT
>JAUYQT010000707.1 GCA_030697085.1 Azonexus sp.
TGATGAAATTGCCCTCGCCCGCCTGGCCGAACAAGGTTACAACGCCGACACCATCCCGCCGCGCGGTACCCGTGTCGTGCTGCGTAACAACGCCAATCTCTCCACCGGCGGCACCGCTTCCGATGTCACCGATGACGTGCACCCCGAACTCGCCGCCTGCGCCGTAGCTGCCGCCCAGACCGTCGGTCTCGATATCTGCGGCATCGACGTTGTCTGCGACACCATGCTCAAACCGCTGGAAGATCAGGGCGGCGGCATCGTCGAAGTCAATGCGGCCCCCGGCCTGCGCATGCATCTCGCCCCCTCGTTCGGCAAAGGCCGCGCCGTGGGTGAAGCCATCGTTAATATGATGTTCCCGGATGGCGACAATGCCCGCATTCCGGTCGTTGCGATCGCCGGCACCAACGGCAAGACCACCACCAGCCGCCTGATCGGCCGTATTTTTGAAAGTAACGGCCAGCGGGTTGGCATGACCAGCACCGACGGCGTCTATATTCAGGGCAAGCGTACCGATGACGGCGACTGCAGCGGCCCTCGCAGTGCACGCAATGTATTGCTTCATCCCGACGTCGATGCAGCCGTTTTTGAAACAGCGCGTGGTGGTGTGTTACGCGAGGGTCTCGGCTTTGATCGCTGCGATGTGGCAGTGATTACCAATATCGGCATCGGCGATCACCTCGGTCTCAACTTCATTACGACCGTCGATGAACTGGCTGTGGTCAAACGCGTTATCGTCGAGAATGTCGCCCCCAACGGGGCCGCCGTATTGAATGCGGCCGACCCGGTGGTGGCCGCTATGGCCCATCATTGCCAGGGTTCGGTGATTTTCTTCGCACAGGACCGCACCCATCCGGTTCTCGCCACCCATCGCGCCCAAGGCAAGCGCGTTGTTTATGTCGAACGCGATGCCATCATCTGCGGTGAAGGCCGCAAAAAGTACCCAATACTGCTTGCCAATATTCCGCTCACGCGTAACGGCACCATCGGCTTCCAGATCGAAAATGCCATGGCGGCGATCGCTACCGGCTGGGCGCTGGGTATTAACTGGGAAAAAATCGAGGGCGCACTGGCCGGCTTCATCAACGATGCACAGACCGCCCCTGGCCGCTTCAATGTGTTCGATTACAAAGGCGCAACGCTGATTGCCGACTACGGCCACAACCCGGACGCCATTGAGGCGCTGGTCAAAGGCATCGAAAACATGCCGGCGGTGCGTCGCTCAGTGGTGATCAGCGGTGCCGGTGACCGGCGTGACGACGATATCCGCCAGCAAACCGAAATCCTCGGTGATGCCTTCGATGAGGTGATTCTGTATCAGGATGCCTGCCAGCGCGGCCGCGCCGATGGCGAAGTCATCACGCTGCTCCGCGAAGGTTTGGTCAATGCCAGCCGGACCAAACGGATCGATGCCATTGATGGTGAATTCATTGCGATCGATGCGGCACTCAGCCGTTTGCAGGCGGGCGATCTTTGCCTGATTCTGATCGACCAGGTGGAAGCAGCCCTGGCGCATATTACCCAGCGGATCACCGAAGCGGCCTGACGAACAAAGGGGATTACCCGCTCAGGACCGGGCTGCCGGTCGGTGCCTCAAGCGCCGATCCGCAGCCCGGTTTTTTTGAGGATTCTGGTCGAATACAGAATGTCATGCGCCCGGCAGCTATCACCAAGCAGGGCACGAATTTCCAGCGCCTTGACAGAACATTCCTCACGCGAACTGCCATGCACCATAGCAAACAGATTGTACGGCCAGGCCGGCAAGGCACGCGGCCGGCGGTAACTGTGAGTCACAAAAGGCAGTGCGCCAACGAGCGGCCCCAGCTCATCGACCTTGTCATCAGCCACATCCCAAACCGTCATGCCGTTCGCTGTCCAGCCGATGGCGTAATGGTTGGGCACCGCACCAATGCGGCGAATGACGCCGCCATCGAGTAAGGCTTGCATTCGGCGCATAACCTCATCGGCCGCAACACCGATCTGTTCACCAATGGCGTGATACGGCCGGGCAACCAGCGGCAAGCCGCCTTGTGTAGCGACAATCAGGGCACGGTCGATTTCGTCCATCACAGCCTTGCCTCCAACTTCATTTCAACAAAAAACTCACGCTCCTTCGGGAAGGCATATACCGGCAAACCGGTATCACCTTCGATCCGGGCCACCGCCTCGGCAATGCCACCCTGGGTTTCAGTCGCCAGCACGAACCACATATTCAATTCATGCTCCCGACGATAGTTGTGGGCAACCTGCGGCAGTGCGTTGACCAGCGCCGTCACTTCCTCGTAACGCGCTTCCGGCACGGCCAAGGCGGCCAGCACGAAAGCACCGCCCATCCGTTCGATCTGATACATCGGGCCGAAGCGGGTCAGCACCTTGTCAGCCAGCAGACGCTCCAGACGTTGCAGCAACTCGCCTTCGCTGATACCGAGACGCTCGGCAACTTCGGCGTAGGGGCGTTCGCAAATCGGAAACTCACCCTGCAATTTATCGATGATTTTCCGGTCGACCGCACCGCGCAGCAAGTCCTCCTGGGGTGCAGAAAGCTCAGGCATAACGCGCCCCGTTCTGTTTATAGCGAGTCAGTGAAAAAAGCACATCATGGGTGTAATCATTCAGACCATGGCGCGCACGCAAATCGGCAATCGTGGCTTCAACTTCAGTCCGTTCGCGGCCATGAATCATGCAGAACAGGTTATACGGCCAATCGGGCAATGCACGCGGACGGCGGTAGCACAGCGTGACTGCCGGCTCTTCGGCCAGCGCCCGGCCAAGCTCGCTGACACGCTCATCGGGAATGTCGTGGACGACCATGGCATTGGCACGAAAGCCCAGCTCGTGATGCCGGACAACAACCCCGAAGCGTTTAATCGCCCCCTCTTCCAGCCAGCGCCCGATGCGGCCAAGCACTTCCGATTCCGAAGCGCCGGTGCGCTCAGCGATCAATGCAAAGGGCCGAATAAACAGC
>JAUYQT010000786.1 GCA_030697085.1 Azonexus sp.
GCCCGGATGCGGCTTGTCGGTGCGGGAATCAGTACCGACCTTGTAACGGACACCTGGCTTCAACTTCGAGGCTTCGATGGCAACTACATAGTGCGGCTCACCCAGTGGTAGCGGCATGTCGTACAGCAGTTGCATCTTGTCGTTGCTGATATCGATCAACTGGTGGTTCTGCGGGTGCAGTGGGCCAACCGGGTTGAAACGGTCAATCGACAGCTTGTTCAGCGCAACCAGGTAACGACCCTTCGGATCAGCCGAGTCGCCTTCCATGGTCATGAGGTGACCGATGTTGTAGTGCACGGAGATCTTGTCGAGAACCTTGCCATCACAGTGATTCCATTTGACGACTTGCGAGTCAACGTAGAGTGAGGTGTAGGCGATACAGGTCTTCGAGTCGTACTGGGTGTGCAGCGGGCCGAGGCCGAGTTGAACCTGGGTGTGCAGCGCATCCTTCATGCCGATAACGGGAATGCCGTACGGATCCTTGGATTCGAACTTGCCGGCCGAAATGGCGGCCTGAATCTTCTCGAAGGAATAAACGGAAACGTGCGTGTCCAGCTTGCCGGCAACAGTCAGGAACTTGCCGTCCGGGGTGACGTCAACACCATGCGGTGATTTGGGTTCCGGGACCAGGAAGAGGATGCCTTCCTTGATCGAGGTTTCCATCATCAGCACGTCGTGGCCGTTGATCTTCTTGGCTTTACCTTGCTTGACCAGTTCAGCCGCTTTTTTCCAGTTGATCACGTGCAGATAGTCGGTGTCCTTGGCAGAACAGCCAGCTTCATACGGCGGACGGCCTTTTTCAATGCCGCCAACGTAACGCTCGGAACAGAATGAGTTGGTGAAGGACCAGCCATCAGACGGCCCCTTGCCGGCGTCGGACAAATCCTGCGAGTAGGGCGGCAGTTCAAGCGAGAAGGATTGCTTCGGATCGATGCGGCCTTCCTTGCGGTCGAACTTCCAGTAAGTGATACCACCGCGGTACTTCTCGTTGAACTCTTCGAGCGGGTAGAACTTCTTGTTCTCAAGCGGCGTGGCGTACTGGGCGGCTTCGATGATGTAGTCGGTGTTCGGTGTGACGAAGGCACCACCGTGTTCGGACTTGAAAATCGGGTTGACCACGATCTGCTTGGTTTCGAAGTCACGCAGGTCGATCACGGCGAGGCGCGGGTTGGCCTTGTCGTTGATGAACAGGAACTGACCGTCGTACTTACCTTGGGTTTCGGAAATGGCTGGGTGGTGTGTGTCGCCCCAGTTGATTTCCTTGCCATCGATATTGCCCTGACGCAGCACAGCCTTCGAGTTTTCGTCGAAGCCATAACCCTGCCAGGGTTCCGGCGTGAAGACGCCGATGTACTTCAGGATACGCATGGACGGAATGCCATACACAATGACCTGGCCAGATTGGCCGCCCGAACTGAAGGCAATAAAATCGTCGCGCTTGCCAGTTGGCACGTAGGTCTTGGACGCAGCCAGCAGATCTTGCTGGCTGAGGTTACGACGCTTCATGACATCCTGAAGTGACTCAGCGGACCATGCTGAGGCGGCGCTGAGGCCTAGCCCAGCGGCGATCAGCATCGTCGTGGATTTAACTACAAATTTTTTCATATTAATGCTCCCATGAACCAAGAAGTTGTACTTCCTACCCTCCATTGCCGCCTGCGACATAATGCCCCTGCGGCAATTTGCCGCACACTGTATTCCCCTCGGAGTGTGAAAAAATTGATCTCGGTTAATTCTATCGACGCGCCTTGAAGGAAAATGCGCTACTGCCATTTCCCCAAAACCCAGAACGGATCTCGTGAATAAGAAGATACTGATTGATTTCATTGGTGTGCTGCTGATTGCACTGGTCGTTGTTGTCGGCTACAAGCTTTCACCGATATTGCTACCCAAGGCGGATATCACTGTGCAGCCTGATCCCCTGTGCGATTTGCAGCAACAGGCTTGCGCGGCCAACCTGCCTTCGGGCGGCAAGATTGAACTTTCGATGGGGACGCGTCCGGTCCCGATGGTCAAGCCGTTTGAAGTGCAAGTGATCAGTAGTGGATTTTCTCCAACCCGGGTAGCGGTGGACTTT
>JAUYQT010000284.1 GCA_030697085.1 Azonexus sp.
AACTTTCTAAATGTTAAGCAGGGGTGTGAGATCAATTTAATTACTGAAATAGGTAACGCTTGGTGCTGAGCATCCTGGGCCTGCGCAAGATGGAATGGCAGCGCGGACGCCACAACTGTTTTGTTTATTTAAACAGTTGTAAAAGTCTGCAGTGATTTCTAACTCGACAGTAGCCTCAAAATTCCCATCAGCGATGCTGGTCATGTTTACGACTTTAGCGCCGCGAATAAATGCATCAACGTAGGTCCGAATATTGTCATTTTGTGTAGCAAATGCTGATACTGCAGTCGAACCCCATACGCGAAATCCATATACTTGTTCGGCTAAATTTCTGTACGCATCGACTTGAGCCGCCCTCATAGCCATGAGCTTCTGCTGCCCATGAGTATATTGAGTGTATGCTCCCGGCGCTCCATAACCCACTGCTAACAGTTTAGTGGGAGTCATTACTGCACTTCGTTGAGAACATGTCGAAGCTGTTCCACAGCTATCAGTTGGTGTGATTATTGGTGTGACTAATTTAGCCTCACAGCAAGGATTTGTAGCGCAACCGGAAAGCGTTCCTACGATTGCACCCAGAACAAGCAGCTTTATTATGGAAGACAAGTTGAAAGACATTTCAATACCCCTTTGTGTGTACCCCTGCTTTATAACGGCAAAGAGATAAGAAACTTTAGAAGTATTTTTTAAGCATTTGTTTTTAAAATGAAATTTAAATTTATTTCATTAGTTTTTGGCAATTTTTCTGGGGACTTTAATGCATACCCTTCCACACAACTCATTTGACATCATATAACCCACGCATATGCTCCATCCCCTCAACGAAATCGCGCAAACGCTGCATGCCCTGCCAAAGGGTTTTGACGCCGGGTTCGCCATCGCCTTTTCTGCCGAGGAAACCACCGAGCATGGCGATTTGGCGGACGACTTCGCGAATTGTCGGAACCGTCGTTGGCACGGCCTTCTTGGCCAGAATGTAAGCCCCTTTCCATTCGGCAGCGGTAAACAGCAAACTAGCCTCAAGATCAGGATGCGTGCGCCCCAGTTTGACCAGCCGAGCCAGGCGCCAGGAAACCACCAGATACACGGCCAAGGCCAGTTCCAGTTTGGCCACGCTGCCCAATTGCAGGGCTTCGACCCGGCAGCCATTCTTCAGCACATGGAAGAAGGTCTCAATCTCCCAGCGGCAGCGATACCAGTCAATCAACTCAATCACCGCCTCAAAGCGCTCGGCGGCCCGATTGGTCAGCAAGCGCCATTCGACCGGTTTGCAACCCGCCGGCGCATCGATTTCTTGGGCAATCAGACAAGTCACCGAAAGTTGCCCCCCGTTACCATCGGGCAGGCAGACCGTTTCGGCAAAAATGGCTTGGCGCACCAACCGGGCGGCTTGTCCCTGGCGTGCCGGCATCGCAAATTCAATCTTCCCCAAGGGCGGACCGGCAAGAATAGTCGCCCACAATTTGCCGCCCTCCGGCAAACAGCGGTTATGTTGCGAGCGAATCAGCCAATCGGCCGGCGTGCCCAATTGATGCGCGCATTGCATCAACCCCAGAATGTCCGCTTCGCGGTCGGCCACATAAATCAGACGGGTGTCCGGCATCTCGTCAGCCCGTTCGGCGATGCGCTGGTAGCCTTCGATCCAGCGCTGGCTCTCGAGCATGCCCGGACGTTGGCCATCTGCCCCT
>JAUYQT010000799.1 GCA_030697085.1 Azonexus sp.
GCGCGCTACCGGTATGAAAGATGGTGATTTCGGCAAGCCGATTATTGCCGTAGTTAATTCTTTCACCCAATTTGTGCCGGGTCATGTCCACTTGAAAGATATGGGCCAATTGGTCGCCCGCGAAATTGAGGCGGCCGGCGGTATCGCCAAGGAGTTCAATACCATCGCGATTGACGACGGCATCGCCATGGGCCACAGCGGCATGCTTTATTCGTTGCCCTCACGTGACTTGATCGCTGACTCCGTGGAGTACATGGTCAACGCCCATTGCGCCGATGCGATGGTCTGTATTTCGAACTGCGACAAAATCACGCCGGGGATGTTGATGGCCGCGATGCGCCTCAATATTCCGGTTGTTTTCGTCTCCGGTGGGCCGATGGAGGCCGGCAAGGTGAAATGGCAGGATCAGATAATCAAGATTGATTTGATCGACGCCATGATCAAGGCTGGCGATAAGTCGGTGTCTGACCAGGATGTTGAGAGTTTTGAGCGTTCCGCCTGCCCGACTTGCGGCTCCTGTTCTGGCATGTTTACCGCCAATTCGATGAATTGTCTGACCGAAGCGCTGGGCCTCAGCTTGCCGGGCAACGGTACTTTAGTCGCGACGCACGCCGAGCGCAGGCAGCTTTTCCTCAAAGCGGGGAGCCTGATCGTTGAGTTGTGTCAGCGCTATTACGAGCAGGAGGACGCTAGCGTTCTGCCGCGCGCTATCGCTAGCAAGGCGGCTTTCGAGAACGCCATGGCGCTTGATGTGTCGATGGGCGGTTCGACGAATACGGTTCTCCACTTGTTGGCAATGGCGCGTGAAGGTTTCATTGATTTCACCATGGACGACATTGATCGTATCTCGCGCCTTGTGCCCTGCCTGGCCAAGGTGGCGCCCGCAACTCAGGAGTACCACGTTGAGGACGTCCATCGTGCCGGGGGCCTTATGGCCATCCTTGGCGAACTCGACCGGGCCGGGCTGATTCATCGTGAATTGCCGACCGTGCATAGTAAAAATATGGGTGAGGCGATCGATCGCTGGGACGTCGTCCGCGAGCATGATGTGAAAGTGCACGATTTTTTCAAGGCAGCCCCAGGCGGCGTTCCGACCCAGACCGCGTTCTCGCAGAATCGTCGTTATAACGAACTGGATCTGGATCGTACGCACGGTTGTATCCGCAACAAGGCCAATGCCTATTCGCAGGATGGCGGTCTGGCTGTTCTCTACGGCAATATTGCTTTGGATGGCTGCATCGTAAAGACAGCGGGCGTAGACGAATCTATCTGGAAGTTTAACGGTACGGCGCGGGTCTTTGAGAGTCAGGATGCTGCGGTCGACAGCATTTTGGCCGGAAAAATCGTTGCCGGCGATATTGTCGTTATTCGTTACGAAGGGCCAAAAGGCGGTCCAGGTATGCAAGAAATGCTCTACCCAACCTCCTATTTGAAATCGATGGGGCTGGGTAAGGAGTGCGCATTGCTCACCGATGGCCGTTTTTCCGGTGGCACCTCTGGTCTGTCGATTGGCCACGCCTCGCCGGAAGCCGCTGATGGCGGCGCCATTGGGTTGGTCGAAGAGGGGGACCGCATCGAGATTGATATTCCGAATCGTCGCATTCATCTGGCGATTTCCGATGATGAACTGGCGAATCGCCGTTTAACAATGGAGGCGAAGGGTGATGCTGCATGGCAGGCCGTTGATCGTGAGCGTGTGGTTTCGGCTGCGCTGCAAGCCTACGCGCTGATGGCAACATCGGCTGATAAGGGCGCCGTACGGGACGTCTCGCAGATTCAACGACGTAAATGAATTGGAATAACTTGTTCGATATTAGACCCGGGCAATGACTACCCTGCTCTTTTAGGTCAACCGTTGTTTGTTGTTGTGCGTTTACGCTGTAAGGCCTCGATGTATAACTCAAGCCACTTGATACCGCTGGGCCGCAGGCGCTTTGCAAGACTCCCGAAAGGGTTTTAATATCCGATACTGTTTTACTTACCTATCCACACGATAAAACGGAGCAAAAGAATGAAAGCTGTATATATTGCAATGATGGTTGCCGCGGGTGTTGTTACTGCCGGTCAGGTCCATGCCGACGAGGCGCTGGCTAAAGCCAAAAACTGTATGGCGTGTCACGCTGTCGATAAGAAGCTGGTTGGTCCTTCGTATAAAGAAGTTGCGGCCAAGTACAAGGGTGATGCCAAGGCTCCAGCACTTTTGGCCACTAAGGTTAAAGCGGGTGGCAAGGGTGTTTGGGGTCAAATCCCGATGCCTCCTAACAATGTGACGCCGGACGAAGCTGCCAAGCTGGTCGCATGGATTCTGGCACAGAAGTAAATGGGGCTTGTTGAGCAAAAAAACCGGCTAGAAGCCGGTTTTTTTGCATTCAGGGTGTTGACAATCAGTAAGTGCTCCCGGATAATTCTGCGTTCTCCGGAGGGGTACCCAAGCGGTCAACGGGAACAGACTGTAAATCTGTCGGCTCTGCCTTCGAAGGTTCGAATCCTTCCCCCTCCACCATTTAAGAATGTAAAACATAATATAAAGAATCTGAGGTTTGCTGTTTAGGACGATTAGA
>JAUYQT010000806.1 GCA_030697085.1 Azonexus sp.
CCGGCCAACCGCCAATCGCTGCCGGCCAATCTGGATGCGCTGATCGCCCGATATTCAGCCAGCGCCTTCGAGTATCAGGCGCCCGACGAATGGCGGCTTGACCAGCAACTTGCTGACTACGCCAGTCAGCGATCGATCCCCGGCCAGATGGTCGATAGCGAGCATTTTTACAGCCGCCGCGACGAAGCTGCCGAGCTATTCGCCGAGCGCAAGCAATGGCTGATGGAGCATTTCTACCGCCAGATGCGGATTCGCCATGGCGTGCTGATGAGCGCCAACGGCAAGCCGCAGGGCGGCCAGTGGAATTTCGATCACGATAACCGCAAGCCCTGGCCCGGCCTGCCGCGCGAGCCGTCCGACTGGCGCGGCGAGCACGATCATTCGGCGCTCTGGCAAAGCATCCAGCAGGCCGGCGTGGCCAGCTTTGGCGAGCCGAGCGCGCAGCACTTTCGCTGGCCGCTGAACCGGGCCGAAGCCGTGCAGCAGCTCGATGATTTCATCGCCGAAGCCCTGCCGAATTTCGGCGATTTTGAGGATGCGATGTCGCATCGCGCCTGGCGCCTGTTCCACTCGCTGCTCTCCTTTGCGCTGAACACCAAGATGCTCAATCCGCGCGAGGTCGTTGCCAAGGCTGCCGCCGCGCATGAATCCGGCCGCGTGCCGCTGGCTGCGGCGGAAGGTTTCATCCGGCAGATTCTCGGCTGGCGCGAATACGTGCGCGGCGTCTATTGGGCCAACATGCCCGGCTACGAAGCGCAAAACTACTTTGACCACCAACAGCCGCTGCCGTCATGGTTCTGGACCGGCCAGACCAAAATGCGTTGTATGTCCCACGCCATCGGCCAGTCGCTCGAACACGCCTACGCCCACCACATCCAGCGCCTGATGGTGATCGGCAACTTCGCGCTGCTCGCCGGTCTCAATCCGGCGGCAGTGCATGGCTGGTATCTCGGCGTGTATATCGACGCCTTCGAATGGGTCGAGCTACCCAACACTGTCGGCATGAGCCAGTTTGCCGATGGTGGAAGGCTTGCCACCAAGCCCTACGTGTCGAGCGCCGCCTACATCGACCGCATGAGCGATTACTGCAAGGGCTGCCATTACGACAAAAAGGCGCGCCTCGGCGAGCGGGCATGCCCGTTCAATGCGCTGTACTGGGATTTCTTCGCGCGCAATGGCGAACGTTTGTCAGCCAATCCAAGGCTGGGCATGGTCTATCGGCAGCTATCCAAAATGAGCCTGGAAGCTTTGGATGCCGCGCAGGGCAGGGCGCATGAAATTCGGGCCGGCATTGAGGATTTGTAGGGCGCTTGGCCCGCCACCCCCAGCATCGGATAGAACAGTGCAGACTTCCGCAATGCGGTCGATTGGGCGGGATTTCGGGCAAGCCCAGAGCCTTGCCTTCAGGCTTGCGCCAGCCCGCTATCCAGACGCTCTTGAACATTGAGGTACTTTTCCTGGTCGCCGAGTCCGAAGATCGCCACCACCTTGCCGCTCAAATCGGCTGCGGCCAGTTGCGGCAGGAACTCCTCCCGGCTCGGCGGGGCAAGCCCGGTCGACAACCCCGGCACTCACCATCACCGAGCCTCGAACTACCGAGAATCAGCCGCTCGTAGGCGACAAAATCTTCCCGTGTCGTGCGGCCGATATTGGCCGGTGCATCCGTCGCCTCACCCAACTTTTTCGCGATCTGCTTGGCGATCAGCCGGGTGCGCCCGGTATCGCTCCCGAAAAAGATGCTAATTTTTGCCATGTTTTACGCGTCGACCGTAACAGTCGTCTTTGTTTCCCTGCTCGCAAGGCTTTGCGTCAGTTCATCCGGCAGGCAACCGACCGGATGGCCGAGGTTGCCATCCGGGCCGTTTTCAAACTGCACCAGATAGATTTCCTGGCTTTAATCAGCCTCGGCAACGCCAAAGTGGACGACCACGCCGCGTATACCGGCCGGGACAATCAGGCCTTCCTCGTCGTCGATACCCGGCATGCCGCCATCGTTAAAGAAATCTTCCGTGGCGAAAACCATATCGCCAATTACGTACTGGATTTTGTCCATGATCCCAGGCCCGAACGTCAGCCGGCACCAGCAAGCGCTCGACCGGTTGATCAAACATCAGGTGTTCATCGATGATCACCCCGGCATCTTCCGGCTTGAGACCGCTGTACATGATGCCTTCTGGATAGACCAGCATGCTCGGGCCAAGATGGCAGGGGCCGAGGCAGCCGGTGTTGGTCAGCGCAAAGCCGGAGACCCACAGGTTGCGAGCCGTAAACTCATCCGAAAATGCTTGCCAGACTGCAGCACAACCTTTTTCCTGACAGGAACTGCGCGGGTGCCCGGCCGGGCGAGCCTGAACGCAGACAAGGACGTGTTTTTGGGTTTTGGCATAAAGGGCTCCTTGTCGATAGCTAAGCTGTTGCAAGGGGACCATCGACAGCTCAGCGATGGGTGAGGCGGGGCACGCCCGGAAAATGCCAATCCACCGCAATCGTTGGATCATCCCAGGCGATGCAACGCTTAAATGCCGGGGCGTAAAAAACCGTGGTTTTGTAGAGGAATTCGGCGGTCTCGCTCAGCGTGACAAAGCCGTGGGCAAGCTTCGGCGGATATCCACCGCCTGTTCGAGTCTGTATGCGTTCGTTGACCAGCGGCACGCTTATGAAGACAACGCCTTCACAAGCACGGGTAACGTGAGGAAAAACGCGAAAAAGGAAATTGCATTCCCATTACGCTGCGCCGATAAAAACGGGAAGCTATTTCGTAGCCGCTCCTAAGGCATACGCCCCGAATTCGGCGGCTGGGCTGAAAGTGAGGAAGGGGAATCTGCGTCGTGGGAACTTGTCGTGGATTCCAAAGTCCATGGAAGGCAGCATTTATAAACGAATGCTGTCAACCAGCGAAAAATCCCTTCAGTCGTCACTTGCTTGCGGTGTGATGTCGTCACGCCGAAGACTGGGTGCTTTTATGATTTTACGACTGGCCTGCTGATCAAGGGATTCTTTGCTAAGTTATCGATGCGAATGTTTTTAGGAGGTTCCAATATGCCCCGTTCAACAAAACACACGACCCAGCAGCATTTCGATACCAGTAGTCTGGAAGAGGGAGTCAAGGTTCCGCTGCCGATCGCTGTGGCGCTGATTGAAGGACAAACATCGCTGCAAATCAGGCAAATCGAATTGGCTCAAGCCGCCATTTCGGAAAATTCACAGTATTGGAGATCAGTTCTTGAAAATACGCAGGACTATTCCGGGATGTTTGAACGATGGTCCACGCTATGCCAGGTTCAGGCACAACGATATGGCGAATTTCGCCAGGCATGCATTGAAATTATGGTGCAAAGTTCCGCCGAAGTTAATCACCTGATTTCGGGCTCCCTATCGGAAATCGCCGCAAGCAACCTGGAAAATTTGCGCGACGAGGCGGCACCCGCTATCGACCGGCGCGTATCAGCCAGGGTTATTTCCTTCCCGGAGCGCCGGGTTGAGTCGCTGATTTCGCACGCAGTCGCCCAAAAGTCGGGCCGGCAACACGCTGCCTGATCTGACTGGATGAATTTCTTGATTGGTGACTGAATTTCCCAAGGAGGAATCGGCATAGCGCCATGGTAGTCAGTCGCCAGCCTTATTCTTGATGCCCGTTATCTCACGATGGCGGGCATTTTCATTGTTTGCTGCATGATCAATCAGCGAAGCCATTGATTGTTGAGTTTGCAACAAAAACAGGGCTTTGTCGCGCACCATTGAGGTGCGGCAAAAAGTTCGTAAGTGCATGATAAAAAAAGTAATTCACCTCATATAATGCGCGTATTTTTCAACCGAACACAGGCCGCGTTTATGACAAATATTTCCCCCTTCGGTAGCTCAACCCAACTCGGCGAAAACCATGGTTACCGTTTTGACGGTGATTTCGTCCATCTCAATGCCGATGTGAATTTCTCTGACGACGACCTGGAGGCTGGCGCGGCATGGTCACTGCAACTGTGGGCCAGCGACAGCGGCTTTTCCGGGACTGAGCTAAGCGGCGTCAAGATCGCCGAATTGGCGATCACACCGATGCTGGGTGGCATCGTGGCGGCCGCTCGTTGTAACGCCATTCCGCCAGCTGGCGCGGCTGATCAGGTGCTGGCTCTGGCGCTGGTGGCTGACGCGGCTAATGGCCGGGTGCAAGTCCGCGATCTGGCCGTATATGAAGCCCGGCAAAATTTCTTCCAACCACGTCTGGTTGGCAATGTCAGCTGCAAACTGGCTGAAGGCACTGCCGAATTGTCGATTGAAGCGATTGCCAATCCGCGTGACGAAGACAACCTGAGCGGCACGCTGGCGCTGGAAGTCTGGGCGCTGGATGTGCCGTATGCCGGGGGCGACTGGGCGGGCAGTCCGGTAGCTAGCGTCGTTGTGGGCACTCTGGGTGGTGGCAATCAGTGGACGGACTGTCAGTTCAACGTGCCGGCTGCGATGCCCGCCGAAGGTGCCGCCTTGACCGTGATGTTGCGTGAGTGGACGGCGGCCGGTTATGTGACGCGCG
>JAUYQT010000049.1 GCA_030697085.1 Azonexus sp.
TAAAATTCTTAGCCAACATCTTCTGGCAAAAAATCTTCTGGTTGCGGGGGCAGGACTTGAACCTGCGACCTTCGGGTTATGAGCCCGACGAGCTGCCAACTGCTCCACCCCGCGTCAGTGAGAGGGCGCATTATCCAGACCACCCAGGGTTACGTCAAGCACTATCTGAAGTTTCGGAGATTTAGTTTTTTAGCCAATCAACAAGCGTGGCCCACTGCCCTATGTCACGACGATGCCTTGCCCGGGGAGCGTCAAAGATTGTTGCCCCTGCCGCGGCAACGTTGACATAGTTTTGTGTATTTCTGATGTAAGCAACAATTGGGATATCAAAATGCGTGAGGAACTCTTCAAGCATTGTTGCCGCTTTCGTCCGTGGATCGACGCGCATCGCCACAATCCCCACTTTAGTGGGCTGGCCTCGCATTTCGCTGCGGATTGAATTCAGGAAATCTTCAGTGGCCGCCATATCGAAAATGGAGGGGACCAAAGGTACAACTACTTTATCCACGGCGCGTAGGTAATCGGTGAGTTTGTATCCCTGTAAACCAGCCGGGGCGTCTACAACTACCCAGTCTGCCTCACCCGGCAAATTCACGCCGATCTGATTGCCGGCAAAATAGCCGGTCAATGGTGGCAACGCTGCGTCACGGAACGCCATCCAACGGAGGGCTGATTGCTGGCGATCCAGATCGCACAGGGTTGTTTTTTCTCCATTGTTGGCGAAATACCCTGACAGATTTGTGGCCAACGTCGTTTTGCCTGCCCCACCCTTTGGATTCGCCACCAGAACTGCACGCATACGACCTCCTTTTATTTTTCGGAACTTATTATATTCGCCGTCCTCAAGGGTGTCATAGATGCATAAAATGCCGACGATCAAATAAGCGAAAAAATTACAAACTATGGTTACCAAGGTTGCAAGTGATCGGCAAGGCATTCAGTCAATCGAAGTGGGATTTCGATTACTAAACGTGCTGGCAGCAACCAACCGCCCAATGATGTTGCGCGACATAGCCAAAGGCGCTGGCATGCCTGCCGCCAAGGCTCATCGTTATATGGTGAGTTTTTTACGGGTTGGTATTGTTGAGCAGGATATTGGTAGCGGGCGCTACGATCTTGGAGCTTATGCACTGGAGTTAGGGCTTTCCGGACTGGGAAGGCTAGACCCGGTCCGGCTCTCGGGGCCAATCCTGGATGCCTTAAGCGAAGAAATCCAGGAAACAGACGCTCTCGCGGTTTGGGGAAACCGTCGCGCAACGGTTGTTCGGATCGTTGATGCCGGCGCACCAGTAACCATCACCCTTCGCGCCGGGACGGTATTGCCACTTAATAGCTCAGCAACCGGACGTGCTTTTTCTGCCTTTTACCGCTCTCCGTTTTTGAAAAAAATGCTGGATGATGAGTTACACACGGTTGCCGAGACGAGCAAAACTGCCATTACGACGATCCGACGCCAACTTGAAAAGTCATTGACCGAGATCCGCACTCATGGCATCGCACGAGCGACGGGCAGCCTGACGCCCGGCATTAATGGTTTCAGCGTCCCTGTCCATGACCATACGGGGAGCATGGTAGCGGCCATAACAGCACTTGGCTCAATGGGCGAATTCGATGCTGAATGGGATAGCCCGGTAGCTAAAGCGATGCTATCCGCGGCCAAGAAGCTATCCCACCGCCTTGGATACAACTCGGCCGCGGCATAGCCAGGAAATGACCGGGTCAGGCGCCGCCAAATGCAATGGCGCAGCGTCATTAAACTACCGGTTTTCAGGTATTATTTTCCAAGCTCCGATAGCTAACATCTTGAGGTTTGTTGAGATGTTATTTATCTAGGGGGCATAAAATGAAAGTTACGCCGCGATTTGGTATTTTGCCGAGGGGAGGCTACGTTGTTGGTACGTTGGCATTGATCTGCAGTGGCCTCGCCCAGGGAGCGGGGCTTTCGACAGATCAGGAGCAAGCCCTGCGGATAGAGATTGCCGCCCAAACGAAGCGACTGGAAGCCCTCCGCCAGCAATTAGTCGAGGCTGATGCCAAGCTACTGGAAATCCGTCAGGCGTTGGGTGTTGAGGCTTTGCGTACGACTCGCGGCGGCGCGACACTGCTGGCGACGAGCAATGATTCTCTTGCCTACCAGTTAGCCCAAGCTTCACCGGCTCCGCTAGCGGCTCCTGCTACTTACTCCCCGACCGCAAGCAAGGAAAGCCGACCACAGCAAGTAGCACAGATTTTCGAGCAACCAGGGGTGTTGACCCCCAAAGGCAAGATGGTTTTGGAGCCTGGATTGCAATATGGCTACTCATCGAGCAATCGAGTATCTCTCGTTGGCTACACCATCATTCCGGCATTGACGATTGGTCTTATTGACGTTCGTGAAGTCAAGCGCAATACGTTTACCGGCACACTGACCGGTCGTTGGGGCTTGACCAATCGATTGGAACTGGAAGCCAAGCTGCCCTACGTCTATCGTTCCGATGATCAATTAACCCGTCCGCTCAATCTGGGCGCTGGACGTGATGATCTATTCTCCAGCTCCGGCAAGGGTATTGGTGATGTTGAGGTGACTGGACGCTACCAACTTAATGATGGCGGGATTGACAAGCCATATTATATTGGCACGTTGCGCTTCAAGAGCCGTACCGGCAAGGATCCCTTTGAAGTATTGACCGATACAGCGACCGCACCCCAACTTACCACCAACCGGATAGAGACTGAACTGCCCACGGGTTCCGGTTTCTATACCCTGCAGCCGGGTGTTACCGTGCTCTACCCAACAGACCCGGCAGTTTTCTTCGGCAGCCTGAGCTATCAATACAATTTCAAGCGCTCCGGGGTAACAATGAATACCACCCAAGGGCAGGAGAGTCTGGGTGATATCGAACCTGGAGGCGTCCTTGGCTTCAACTTTGGCATGGGATTGGCACTCAACGAAAAATCATCGTTCAGTATTGGCTACGACCACTCGTCGGTGGGCAAGACGAAGATCAATTCAGCACTTGCCGTGAACGCTGTTCGCACCCAGTTGGGCACATTGCTTATCGGTTACTCCCAACGTCTCAACAGTTCAACCTCACTTAACCTTTCGGTTGGCGTCGGTGTAACGAGAGATACACCGGACATCACGCTCGGCCTCAGATTGCCAGTCTCGTTCTAACCCAACCAACCTTGGCAAGACAAACAAATGGGCCGCAACAGCGGCCCATTTTATTTGCCAAAAAAACACGCTCAGCGACGCAGCGAACTGACGATACCGCTTTGAATCGCTGACTGAACAGACATTGCACGTACCGCCTGCATACTATTAACGGTGGCGTTGATCGTCGTTACAT
>JAUYQT010000106.1 GCA_030697085.1 Azonexus sp.
AATCTCGTGGCAAAGAATTTCGATTTCACCGGAAGCGAGGTTGGCATTGGTCGTGCCAGCCGGGCGGGGGCGAACCTTGCCGGTGATTTTCAGGCAGAACTCGTTACGGACTGATTCGGCAATTGCGAAGGATTCCGCGCGATCCGGGTCGCAAACGATCTGGGCCAGACCTTCGCGGTCGCGCAGATCGATAAAAATAACCCCGCCGTGGTCGCGGCGACGATGCGCCCAGCCGCATAGGGTAACGATTTGCCCGTCGAGGGCCGCATTGAGTTGTCCGCAATAATGAGTACGCATGAAGCTTTCCAGTTGATTCAGGTATTGGTAACGACACGATGGTGTCGCGGTGGTGCTACGACGCCCATCGAGATGATGTATTTGAGTGCCGCGTCGACCGTCATGTCGAGTTCGATCACTTCACTGGCCGGCATCATGAGAAAAAATCCAGAGGTCGGGTTGGGGGTGGTCGGGACGTAGACGCTGACGTATTCGCCAGTCAGGTGATTGACCAGGTCGCCGCCGGGCTGGCCGGTCATGAAAGCGATCGTCCAGCTGCCTTGGCGCGGGTATTGCACCAGCAAGGCTTTACGAAAGGCATTGCCATTTGGGGCGAAGAGGGTGTCTGAAACTTGCTTGACACTTTTGTAGACCGAATTGACGACAGGAATTCTGGAGAGTAGCTTGTCCCACCAGCCGACGAGTTTTTGCCCGATAAAGTTGGCGGCGAGCAGGCCCGTCAGGAAAATCATCAACAGTGTTAAAACGGCGCCGGCACCCGGGATCGAGAAGCCGAACAGGGCGAGCGGGTGAATTGTTTCCGGTAGCAGGCGTAACGATTGATCAAGCGCGCTGATAATGGTCGACAGCACCCAGCCGGTGATGACCAGAGGCACCCAAATCAGGAGCCCAGTAATGAAATAGCGTTTGATTAGTTGGCCGCGCACGGAGTGCATGCTCCTGAGCCACCTTGGCAAGGCGGGGTGCTTTCGGCTTTGGCAGCGGGTTTGTTGCCGCCCTTGAAATCGGTGGCGTACCAGCCATCACCCTTAAGCTGGAAGCCGGCAGCGGAAAGTAATTTGGTGTAGCTTTCCTTGCCGCACTCCGGGCAGGTGGTCAGCTGCGGATCACTGATTTTGCGCAGATGCTCCTTTTGGTAGCCGCAGGAGTCACAGCGATATTCATAGATAGGCATGAGAATCCTTCAAAACCTTGAATTATAACCGAGAGAGGGAGGCGTATATATCGTGCTGGATTGCGATGTTTCAAGCAATCAGCCCGAGATAGTGGTTGGTTAGTTGCGGTCCCCAGAAAAGGGCAATGCCGCCGGCAGCGGCGAGGTAGGGGCCGAACGGAATCGGTACGTTACGCCCACGGCGCGCGACTATGATCAGCGTGATACCAACAACGGCACCAACCACGGACGAGAGCAGAACGATCGTGGGCAGCATCTGCCAGCCGAGCCAGGCGCCCAGCGCGGCGAGAAGCTTGAAATCGCCATAGCCCATGCCTTCTTTACCGGTCGCCAGTTTGAAGAGCCAGAAGACTGTCCAGAGC
>JAUYQT010000114.1 GCA_030697085.1 Azonexus sp.
GCTACGGTCAACAAGAAATATGATTGAAAACCGAGGTTGGTGAATCGCCGAGCGACACCTGCCATGAAAACGAATGCAGCGGTCGTTTAAGCTTTTTCAGCCTTCCCCTGATTTCTCCAGCGCTTTCAAGCGCCGATAAAGCGTCCGTTCCGAAAGACCGAGATGAGCCGCCAACGCTTGCCGGCTGCCGGAAAAATCGCTCACCAGTTCGGCCAGACTGAGATCGTTCGATGGTGGAATTTTGGCTTTTTCTGGCGTTGACCGCAGGAGTCGACCGGGCGACCCGGCAGGCAGGTGGCGCAGGTCGATTTCGTCGCCATCGCTAAGCAGACAGGCACGTTCGAGGATATTTCGTAACTCGCGGATGTTGCCGGGGAAGGCGTAGCCTTGTAACCAGCGCATGGCATCGCTGGACAGACGCATTGGCCGCCCGGCGGAGACGCGGGTGAGCAGGCTTTCGGCGAGCAAGCCAATGTCCTCAGGCCGCTCGCGCAGTGCCGGCAGGAAAATCGGGAAAATGTTCAGCCGGTAAAACAAATCCTGGCGGAAGGTGCCGGCGTCGACCATCTCCGCCAGTGGCCGATGGGTTGCCGAAATAATCCGGATATCCGCCTTGCGCAGATCCGGCGAACCGACTCGGCGAAAGGTGCCGGTTTCCAGCAGGCGCAACAACTTGACCTGAATGCTCAGCGGAATATCACCGACTTCATCGAGAAAAAGCGTACCGCCCGAAGCGGCTTCGACCAGGCCGGTTTTGCGCGCCACCGCGCCGGTAAAAGCGCCGCGCTCATGGCCGAACAGCTCGCTCTCGAACAGAGTTTCGGCCAATCCGGAGCAGTCGACCGCAACAAACGGCTTTTCGGCCCGCTTGCTGATCTGGTGAATGGCATTGGCCACCAGCTCCTTGCCGGTGCCCGATTCCCCCTGCAGCAGCACCGCGGCCTCGGCGGGGGCGACCCGCGCCACCATTTCCATCATGCCGACAAAAGCCGGCGAACGCCCGATCAAACCCTGCGCATGGACCAGGCTGCGCGCTCCCGGCATCGGTTCCAGTTTCTCGATGTAATAGGCGATTTCGCCGCTGGCATCGCGAATCGGTGACAGCTCGATGTTCTCGAAAATTTCGCCCTTCGGCGTGTGGTGCAAATGCAGAACACGCTCACGCTGGCCGGATTGCAGGCTGCGCTGCAACGGGCAGGATTCACCGGCCTGATCGCACGGCACCGTGTAGCGGTGCGACACCTCGAAACACTTGCGCCCGACCAGCTCCGTCTGCTCCACCCAGTTGGCGCGATAGGCCTCATTGGCGGCAAGAATTTGATAGTTCCGATCACACAAAATGTGCGGCTCGGGCAGGTTTTCCAGAAACGAAATGAGTTCGGAAAGTGATGCGGGTTCAACTGCCATAAAATGCCAATCCATGCCAAATTAACTGCCACATACTGCCACCACTGTCATATGGCAGTCAAACCAGCTTATAAAAAATCCGGTATAGCCCACTATCCCATTGATTTATTGGCAAATCGCTAAAACACCACGGCTGGCACGAGTCTTGATATGTAAATGCTGTTATTCGAATTCTTGGCGCCCATGCACGATCCCCGCATTCGCCCGGATCAGCACCATTTCAGCGTTTCAAAAAGGAAATCCCGATGAATCAATGCAACTGCCAAGCCGAATCCTTTTCCATCAGTGACAGCCCTGCCCGCCGCCAATGGCTGATCGCCACTGCCGGCGTCGGCGGCGCACTGGCCATGACTGCGCTGATTCCGTTCGTCAGCAGCCTGTTGCCCTCGGAACGAGCCAAGGCCGCTGGCGCGCCGGTTGAGGTGGATATCGACAAGCTGGCGCCCGGCGAAATGATGATTGTCGAATGGCGCGGCAAGCCGGTGTGGATTCTCAACCGCACCCCGGAAATGCTCGCCGCCATGAAAAATGCCGAACCCAACCTGGCAGACCCCGGTTCAAGCGAGCCGCAACAACCGGCCTACGCCACCAACGAATTT
>JAUYQT010000150.1 GCA_030697085.1 Azonexus sp.
CTCACGTACCGCACCATGGCCACCGCTGGTGTCGGTTATTTGATGAGCCTGTTGCTTGACAATTGGCCGGGCGTTGGCCGGGGCTATGGCCAGCCCGCAAATTGTCATGACGGGCAGATCGATCACGTCGTCCCCCATGAAGGCGCATTCAGACCATTGCAGGCCAAGTTTTTCAAGCAGACTCGCGACAGCGGCCCGCTTGTTGGCAACACCCTGATAAACATGGGTTATGCCGAGGTCGGCGGCACGGGCTGCCACGACGCCTGAGGTTCGACCGGTGACGATGGCGAGTTCAATGCCGGCCCGTTGCATGAATTTGAGACCAAGACCATCCTGGACATTGAAAGTTTTCAACTCGCCGCCATCGTTGGTGTAATGCAGGCCACCATCGGTCATCACGCCGTCGATGTCGAAAGCAACTAGTTTGATTTGAGCGGCGCGGGATGTGGCGTCCATTAAATAACCTTGGCGTTGAAGAGGTCGTGCATGTTGAGGGCACCGAGCAGATGACCGTCGGAATCGGCGACGAGCAGCCCGTTGATGCGCAGGCGCTCCATCATTTCGACGGCTTCGACGGCGAGCCGGCCGGGAGGAATGGTGTGGGGCAGCGGGTGCATGACGCTGGCGACGTCACCCTGCTGCAGGTCGATACGTTTTTCGAAGGCGCGGCGCAAGTCGCCATCGGTGAAAATGCCGACAACTTTACGGCTTGGGTCAGTAATCGCGATCAAGCCGAGGCCGCCGCGTGACATGGCGACGATGGCGTCGGTAATACTGGTTTCTGGAGTGACGGCGGGCACTTTTTCGAGCGGGCGCATGACGTCGCTGACATGCGTCAGCAAGCGACGACCGAGCGAGCCGCCGGGGTGAGAGCGGGCAAAGTCGTCCGGGCTGAACCCGCGGGCGTCAAGCAGCGCGACGGCAAGGGCGTCACCCAGCGCGAGCGCAGCGGTCGTGCTGGCCGTGGGCGCCAGATTGTGCGGGCAGGCTTCTTGTTCGACGCCGGCATCGAGATGAACATCGGCTTCACGGGCGAGCGTCGAATTCACTTCGCCAGTAATTGAAATCAGTTGGGCGCCCTGGCGTTTGACGTGCGGCACAATGCGTAGCAATTCATCTGTTTCGCCCGAATTGGAGAGGGCGAGCAACACATCGTGGCGAGTGATCATGCCGAGATCTCCGTGGCTGGCTTCGGCCGGATGGACAAAATAGGCCGGGGTGCCGGTGCTGGCCATGGTGGCAGCGATTTTCCGCGCGATGTGACCGGATTTGCCCATGCCGCTGACGATTAGTCGGCCATGACTGAACAAAATTAACTCGACCGCCTTGGCAAAATCACCATTTATTCGGTCTTTTAATGCGTTGACCGCAGCTGCTTCATTGCTCAGCGTCTGGCGACCGAGTGCCAGAGCGCGTTCTGGCGAAAAACGTTGTGTGCTTGGGCTTTGGGTCATGG
>JAUYQT010000258.1 GCA_030697085.1 Azonexus sp.
ATCGGCTTCAGAATTGCCGCCATAGTCCGCAGTGTCGCCAGCCAAAAGACGCGATATTTTGCCGCGCTTGTTATAGGTCTTCAGCAGCTTTAGCACCTCATCCGAGGACCGCTTTACCCCTGCGGCCTGGGACTCGTCAAATTGCATGGCCGCGGCTTCCGGCACCCGCTCGCACCACCGAGAAATGAAGGCTTCAAGCGCCGTCTGATTCGCAACCACTGCCCCAGCCTCTGAGCCGACCGGGTAGGGTTGCCCGGTAACCGTCAGATATCTGTCTGAATCCGGGTCATAAACTTCGAGGTCAAACAGCCCATGAACCTTGCATTTTTCCTTGAAGTCATCGAGCCGGACGCCTTTCAAAAATTGACGCAGACCGCGACCACTAGGCGAAACCTCGATGTAACCCCCGAGCGCCAGAAAATCCGCGACCACGTCCACGGCCTTGACCGCGATCGTGCCATCAGCCTCTAGGCATCGGTCAAGGTCCAGCCCGACCAAGCCGCCGTTAATCTGAGCATACGAACTCATCAGCAGGCCCACGCCGTCATATTTCCCCGACTCAAAGCCCGCCGCCGCTTCGTCAAAGCCCAGCCAGTCATCAAGCCTTGAAACGCTGATTCGCGCTCCACGGGTATTCATAGGCACCTTCGCTGGCTTATCCCCGCCGCGTTTGGCGTCCCATTCCGCACGCCATAAGCACCACCGTGATTCGGCCTCTACCAGTCCAGCTGCCTTGATTGTCTCCAAGCTGACTGTAGCCACTCGGTAGCCTTTGGCCCCGGCGCTATCTTTAAACTCAATGCTCATCCTGTTGCCTCGTTTGTAGGGCAGGGGCTTGCGCCGTTTGAAAAACCGCAGCACAATCCACCACCTGATTCGTTTTATATGACCCTCGCCAGCCTGCCAGCCAGCGGGGGTTGATGTTTAAAAGCCCTGTCTGTTAAGCCCCCGCGCCGTCATCGCTGGGGCTCTTCTCTATCTCATCCGCCAGCTTTCGCAACGTATCAGCGAAAGCTTCCGGTTCGTCAGAGGCTAAAAGAAGCTGACGAACCGCCTCTTTCGTATCCAAGACTTTCCCTTGCATGGCGAGCCCATACACGTTCAGGCCGTTAATTTCCGACATGCCCAGCTTGTGGGCAATGTCGTTGCCGCCAGCGATGACCGTTTGCAAATCCTCGATGACTGCCGGGGTTGCGCGGAAACCGTCAAGGCGGTATTCCAAAAGCTCCAGCAGACCACTAGATAGACGTTTCAGCTTGCGCTTGAATCGATCGTTGTTGTCTTGCATTTTAAAACTCCTACGTTGGCGCCTTAACTTCAGGCTGTTGATGAAACTTCGTTTTTTCGCTCTTCTCATTGGTCCCTCTCTCAGCTATCAGAATTGTTGTATTGATACACATGCACTATGGTTAGGGCAGCACTAAGCCCAGCCTCAAGCGCCCATAGTTCAGCAGTTGTTACTCCTTCGGGGTGTCGCGCTTAGTTGGTGCGCTGGAGGCTGGCTAGCCAGCCGTCTATATCTTCCGCCAGCCAGCCGACCCGACGCGTTGAAATTTTCAGCGGCGCCGGAAACGTGGATTTCTGGATATGGCGGTAAATCGTCGGCTTCGATAAGCCGGTCACAATCTCGACCTCGGGAAGGGAGAGAAGGCGTTTTTTTACGTTCTGGATTAGTTCTGAAATGTTGGTTGGCATTTGGCTATCTCGATCAAGTTGAGCTTGCCTAGAGCGAGGTTATCCCTAGCACTAGACAGACACCTACTCAGTTCGATATTCCTTGATCGATAGCAGCGGCGATCTAAGGGGCTACCCCCTACGGTTGCCGGGCTTGCGGTTGTCCAAACCGCAAATCCCCTTCACCATCCAGTCCGTTTAGGTATCCGGGTCAATTCCC
>JAUYQT010000267.1 GCA_030697085.1 Azonexus sp.
CAGCGGCTTTTCGCCTATGAACTTCTGTTTCGCAACGGCACGCGGAACTCGGCGGAAGTGACCGATGGCGTGCAGGCAACCGCCACCGTCATCGTCAATGCCTTTGCCGAACTCGGCGTCGAAGCGGCGCTCGGCAGCTATCGCGGCTTTATCAATGTCGATGAAGAATTTCTTTTCAGCGACATGCTGGAGCTTCTGCCGCGACAATCGGTGGTACTGGAAATCCTTGAAACCGTACCCCCGACCGCCGCCGTGGTTGACCGTTGCAAAGCACTGAAAGCAGCCGGTTTCACACTGGCGCTGGATGACGTCATTCAACTAGAGCCGGAATTTGCCGAGTTGCTGGCCGTGGTCGAAATCGTCAAAGTCGACATCCAGCCACTTTCCAGTGTTCAGTTGATGCAACTGGTGACGAGACTAAAACCGCTGGGCAAACAATTATTGGCCGAAAAAGTTGATTCTCGGGAGCAAATGGAGCAATGCCTGAAACTTGGCTTCTCCCTGTTTCAAGGCTACTACTTCGCCAAACCAACGATCATTGCCGGCAAAAAACTCGATCACTCACAGCTTTCGCTGATGAAACTGATGGGCCTGCTGCTCGGAGATGCCGATACCAGCGAACTCGAAACCGCACTCAAACCTGAGCCGGGCCTGACGGTCAACCTGCTGCGCATGACCAATTCAGTCGGTTCGGGATACAGCGGGAAAATCACCTCGCTACGTCACGCCATCACCGTACTTGGCCGACGCCAGCTGCAACGCTGGCTGCAGTTACTGGCTTTTGCCGCCGGTGAGCGCAATAGCACGAGCAACCCGCTGTTGCTGCTGGCAGCGACCCGCGGCCGACTACTCGAGCTACTCGCCGAAGCCTTGCACCCCAACGACCGCGCACTGGCCGATCAAGCCTTCATGGTCGGCATCATGTCGCTCATGCCGGCGCTCGTCGGGCAATCAATCAGCGACATCGTGACCCCGCTCAGTCTGTCCAACGACGTGCGCGAAGCGCTCTGCGACGGCACCGGCCAACTCGGCGCCATGCTCCGCCTGGCCGAGAGCAGCGAAAGTGGCGATCTCGAGCAACTGGCCGAAAACCTCGCCAGCCTGCCCGGTCTGACCCCGAAAAGCCTCAACCTCGCCCAGACCCAAGCCCTGCAGTGGGCCAACAATATCGGCCAGGAAAAACCGAACTAACCGCAACAGGCGGTTACAAAACAGGGACAGTCGCCCCATAGACCGCAGCATCGCTTTGCTGCCAGAATTAATACAGTTATTTCTTGTGGATGACGGACAACAATTCAATGACAACTGAAGAGCAGATGAAATTCTCCCAACGCTACGCCCGTTTCAATACCCAGCCGCAAAGCCTGTTCGGCAAATTGCTGACGCTACTCTTCGGCGCCGCCTTTCTCATCCTTGCCTTCATGTTTTCGCTGGTCGCGCTCGCCGTCGTTGCTGTCGGCGGTGTCATGCTGTGGGGCTGGCTGTGGTGGAAAACACGCGCCATCCGTAAAGAAATGGCCCGGCAAATGCACGAGCAAACCTCACAGACAGCCCAGGAAGGCCGCATTATTGAAGGTGAAGTCATCCGCGAAACGGACGAACCCGGGCAATCCGGCAAACTTTTGCGCTAATCAGGCAAGGCAGCCATTCAGGCACGAAAAAATCAGCAGCTTCGATGTAAAAAATGACGCTGAGAAA
>JAUYQT010000274.1 GCA_030697085.1 Azonexus sp.
TGGGTAGCGCAGATCTCCGCCGTCCGCACCATCGCCCCCTCGATGCAGCCCAACCCCAAGGTCTACATCCCGCTTTCAAAGGCCTCCCCGGCCGCCAACGCCCCAAATACCGCCCAAATGGAGCTCGGCATGGATCACCCCCCGCCCAGAGTCGCCACCGGCTAACCCGCTAGCCAGCCCCCACACCAGCACCACCCGCCACGCACTGAAAAACAGTGCGCCGGGACTTTTTTAGCCAAAAAACTGCGCCGCCAATGAAACCAGACCTCTACGCCGAACTCCTGCCGCGCATCGTTGCCGACTACGAGCTGAAGACCTCCGACGGCAGCAGCTACCTGCAAGGCGGCAAGTGCCCCAGCTGCGGCAAGAAGGAGCTCTACACCAGCAAGGAACACCCCTGGGTTCTGCGCTGTGGCCGGATCAACAAATGCGGCGCCGAATACCACGTCAAGGATGAATACCCGGAACTCTTCGACAACTGGGGCACCCGCTACGAAAAAACCCCGGAAGACCCCAACGCCGCTGCCGATGCCTACCTGAAGAGCGCCCGCGGCTTCAATCTCGACCTGATCAAGGGCCACTACACCCAGGAGTCCTACTACTCCCACGAAAAGAAGATGGGCAGTACCACCGTCCGCTTCCCGATCGCCCCCGGCATTTACTGGGAACGCCTGATCGACCAGCCGTCCCGCTTCGGCAACAAAAAGGCGCACTTCAACTACGGCGCCAAATACCAGGGCATGGCCTGGTGCCCGCCCATGCAAATGCCACACGATGAAATCTGGATCGTCGAAGGCATCTTCAACAGCATCGCCCTCATGCACCACGGCATTTATGCCGCCTCGGCCATGAGCTGCAACAACTACCCGCACCTTTTCCTGAGCGCCGTCATCGAGCAATGCGAAGCCGCCGAACGCGACCGCCCCAAGCTCGTCTGGGCGTTCGACGACGGCAAGGCCGGCAACACCTACGCCAAACGCTTCAAGGAACGCAGCGAAAAGGAAGGCTGGAAATCCAGCTGCGTTTTGATCCGTGGCCAGAACGGCAAATACCCGGACTGGAATGACCAGCACCTGGCTGACCGCCTCAAGGAAGCCGACATCGAGGACTACCGCTACCGCGGCAACCTGCTCGCCGCCAAAAGCGCCGCCGAAAAGTCGCTGATCATGTACCGCCGCAAAGAGTGGTCGATGTTCTATTTTGACTTCGACAACGCCCTGTTCTGGTTCGAATACGACACCGTTAAATACAACGCCGAATTCGCCAAGATCAAGAAAGAAAAGGAAGGCAGCGGCATCAATGACGAGCAGATCAGAGAACTCGCCCTTGAAGCCAGCCGCTCGATCAAGGAAATCGCCAACTGCAAGCCGACCGCCCTCTACTACCAGGCCAATTCCCTCACCGACGAATCCTGGTACTACGTCCGCATTGATTTCCCGCACGACGGCCGCCCGGTCAAAAACACCTTCACCGGCAGCCAGCTCTCCAGCAGCAGCGAATTCAAAAAGCGCCTGCTCGCCATGGCCCCCGGCGCCCTCTACACCGGCAGCGCCCTCCACCTCGATCTCTGGCTCAAGAAACAGATGTTCGGCATCAAGACCGTGCAGACCATCGACTTCATCGGCTACAGCAAAGAGCACGGCGCCTGGGTCTTCGACGACATCGCCGTTAAGAACGGCAGCATCGTCCAGCTTAATGACGAAGACTTCTTCGACATCGGCAAGCTGGCCATCAAGTCTCTCAACCAGTCGGTCAGCCTGACCATCAATGGCGACCTCAAGGACTACGACGCCGACTGGGCCAAGCTGCTCTGGTTCTGCTTCAAGCAAAAAGGCATCGTCGCCCTCGCCTACTGGCTCGGCGCCCTCTTCGCCGAACAGATCCGCTCCGAGCACGCCAGCTTCCCCTTCATCGAGATCGTCGGCGAACCCGGCTCCGGCAAATCGACGCTGATCGAATTCCTCTGGAAACTCTGCGGCCGCACCGGCTACGAAGGCTTCGACCCGCAGAAGGCCACCATCGCCGCCCGGGCCCGCAACTTCGCCCAGGTCGCCAACCTGCCCATCGTCCTCATCGAATCCGACCGCGACAGCGGCGAAGGCGACAAGAACAAGCAAAAAGGCTTCGACTGGGACGAACTAAAAACCGCCTACAACGGCCGCAGCGTCCGCAGCACCGGCGTTAAGAACGGCGGCAACGACACCCGCGAACCGCCCTTCCGCGGCGCCCTCGTCATCAGCCAGAACGCCCCGGTCAGCGCCAGCGACGCCTTCATGCAGCGCCTCATGCATACCAGCTTCGCCCTGCAGCCCCACACCGAAGCCAGCCGCGAAGCCTTCCAGCTGCTTGAGCGCTACCCCGCCGCCAAAGCCTCCGGCTTCGTCCTGCTCGCCACCCGCGCCGAAGCCGCCATCATGAAAACCATCATCGAGCGCACCCCGCACCACGAAAAAACGCTCGACGCCAACCCGGCCATCAAGCACTTCCGCATCGTCAAAAACCACGCCCAACTGATGGCCCTGGTCGACGCCCTCGCCCACGTCGTCAAGATGCAGCCGGAAACCATCGACTCCGTCCACGCCGAAATCACCCGCATGGCCGAAGAGCGCCAGCACGCCATCAACGCCGACCACCCGCGCGTCCAGGAATTCTGGGAAACCTTCGACTACATCGAAAGCCGCAGCGACGACCAGGCCGTCCTCAACCACAGCCGCGACGAAAACCTCATCGCGGTCAACCTGAACGAATTCGTCGCCAAGGCCGACGCCCTGCGCCAGCAAATCCCGGAAATGAACGAGATCAAGAAGCTGCTCCGCACCAGCCGCACCCGCAAATTCATCGACATCAAGACCGTCAATTCCAGCCTGCGCGGCAGCTCGATCAAGTGCTGGGTTTTCCAGCGCGAAAAGGCTGGCAGCCGCGCCACCGATTAACCGCAATACCCGTATCAACCCGTATCAACCCGTATAACAAAAAGGAGATTCACCATGTGCTACATCGTTCTACCCAAGCCCCCCGTGCAAAGGCTGGTCATCGCCGCCCTGCACGTTCAGAACCTGCTCGACAACGGCACGCTGACCAACGCCTGGGGCGAAGGCAAGCCAGATGACATCAACACCGCCGTCGCCGCCTTCGACCGTCTCAACGAAGCCGCCGTCGCCCTGTCCGGCGAAGAGAAAGCCGTCACCCCCTTCCTGCGCTATCGGCAGGAAATCATGGGCAACTACGAAACCGCCTTCCGCCTGCGCGCCATGGTCCTCAACCTGTGGGGCGGCCGTCCGGTGAATCTCGGCCTGCTCTTCATGAACGCCGACGAGCGCCATACCCGCATCGCCCTCGAATGCATCGTCAGCTACACCACCTACGGCGAGAACGACAGCCACTTCATGGGCCTGGCCGCCGAAATCATCGACAACGAACCGGTCGAGGTGGCGGCATGAACACGACCCCCACCCATGAAGACCCAGAAGTTAAAGCCGAGATGGCCAAACACTTCCGAAAGATCAACGCCCAACGCGAAATCATAAAAATTGACCGCATTCACGGCGAAGCCGCCCTCCGCCGCCTGCTCCCGGTCGCCCTCGGCAACTCAGGCCAAAGCCGCCGCATCGCCAGCCTGCTGCTCGGCTGCTACAACGGCACCCGCTTCCCCTTCGATCTGACCAACCTGCGCAGCCTCGACTACACCCTGATGGAAGACTGCATGGCCGTTCTCCGCATGGACGCCAACTGCTACCAGGAGGTGCACACCTACTTCGAGAACGGCGGCCAAATCTTCGAGCAGCTGGCCCGCGACTGGAATCTGGAAAAGAAAGCGAGCGCATCGTGAAAGTCCACGAATTAATCGCCCAGCTCGAAGCCAAGCCGCGCAACGCCACGGTCTACGTCGAGTTCCAAGACGCCGAAACCGGCGTCCTGATGGTGCGTGCCGTCGAAGGCATCTGCCCGGCGCAATCCCCGGCCTACGGCAGCGCAGTCATCATCGAAATTGAGGAATAAACCATGTCGACCGCAGCAATCACCCAGCAACAAGCCACGGACATGGCCAAGCGCCTCGAAAACCTCGGCATGCGTCTTGAATTGGACAAAAGCCCCGACTGGTACACCGTCGCCAAAGCCGCAGCCCTGCTCGAATCCATCCGCCTCGGCCTCGCCGCCATCGAACCGCCGCCCGTCATCTTCGGCTTCGACATGGCCGCCCCGGGCGCCGACATCACCGTTCAGAGCACCTTCCATGCTTAAGGACTTCAAAGCCAAACCCATCGAGGCAGGCCTCGACCAGGCCTTCCCGCGTTACCCGGCCTCCTCGTCGGTCACCGACATGTTCAATGCCTTCTGGCCGCTCGACCGGCTAATCGATGACCTCTACGCCGGCGAAGTCAGCTATGCCGGCCTGACCCCGGTGATGATCGACCACGACGGCAGCTATGGCGAAATCGTCCCGTCGCTCAACGGCTGGAGCAGCTGCATGGAACGCATCGCCCGCCGCCTCGACATCCCGCTCGACCTCGGCCTACTGCGCCGGATCGGCAAGCGCATCGAAAACGGCATCCTGCTCGACGTCGCCGCCATCGACCGCGCCAAAACCCTGATCGACCGCTGCCGGGCGATCTATCTCGCCTGCCCGGTGCATGTCCGCAAGGCCGCGACGGTGGATGAGTTCATCGAGATCGAGATCGAAGAACTTGGCTTGCGGAGGGCAGCATGAACAGAGCGCACCCAGTCGATTTGCGCAAAGCCATTGCCGTAGCAAACGTCTACGTTAAAACCGGAATCCTGTTTGTTCCAATGCCGGTTTTCAGCAAAGAAGAGCAGGCAGCCCGAGTTGAAGAAGCCGCCGACATTCTTGATCGCGTAGCCATTGAGGCAGAGAAAGGCGGTGCCGCATGACCGCCCTCGCCCTCTTCGCCGCCACCTACTTTCTGGTGCTCTTCCTCGGCCTGCAAAGCCTCAACGTCAACGGCGGCCACAAGTTCCTCGCCGCCCTGACAAGCTTCGGCATCGGCGCCAGCAACATCACCGTCCTCAAAATCATGCCCGGCCCCACCGACCCCTGGGAAGTCGCCGCCTACTGCCTCGGCGGCCCCGCCGGCATCCTCACCTCCATGCTCATCCACCCGTGGATGGCCCGCAAATTCGGGAGAAAGTCATGAGAATTATCGTCAATACTGAAAGAGTGGCGGAGCTTTCCGCACGCCTGAAAGAAATCATCGAAACCGAAGGTGCTTGCAAATGCAGCGTCGCCATTGGAGAAATCGATAGCATTCACTTCCGTCTTGAGGCCTTCTCTCCCGAAGAAAAAGTGGATGAAGACCACGAATGTCCGTTGGTTGAAAACATTTGCCTGAGTGGCGAAGGCGGTGCAGTATGACCGCCCGCCAACCCATCCACCTCAACCCGCCCGAAGTCCGCGAAATCCGCCATTTCCACATGTGCGGCGCCATCGGTGGCGGCGCCAAGGGCTTCAACCGCGGCAAGGCCCGCGTCGGCAACCTGGTCGCCAAGTTCCGCTGCCTCGGCTCGGTCGATGTCGATGCCGCCGCCAACCGCGACTTCACCCGCCTGATCGGCGTCCCGGCCACCACGCTCGATCTCTTCGACCGCTCGCAATACATCGCCTTCCACGGCAAGGAACCGCCGGCCGGCTGGCGCGAAGCCACCCCGGAAGACATCCGCGCCGCCGCCGGTCATGAATTCCCGCACATCGTCTTCACCTCCATGCCGTGCAAGGGCTTCTCCGGACTGCTCAACGAAACCAAGAGCAAGACGGACAAATACCAGGCACTCAACCGCCTGACGCTGCGCGGCATGTGGCTGATGCTCGAAGCCTTCGCCGAAGACCCGCCCGAGCTGATCCTCTTCGAAAACGTCCCGCGCATCGCCACCCGGGGCCGCCATCTGCTCGACCAAATCAACAGCCTGCTGACCTCCTACGGCTACGCCGTCGCCGAAACCACCCACGACTGCGGTGAACTCGGCGGCCTGGCCG
>JAUYQT010000285.1 GCA_030697085.1 Azonexus sp.
GAATTTTAAAAAAAATCCGCAATTATCCACCCAATTCAGATACTTGGCGACCATATAAACTCATATTTGTTCCCATCTTGACTCAAATCAATCTGCGGAGGATGCGCTGAAGGCGCCGGCATAATCGCCGGGTCGATCTGCTATGCTGCTGCGGCCCAACTGCCCGCCTGTGGCAGCCTTTGCTGAATCGAAGGAGCAAGCCTCGATGAATTGCCCACTGCGCGTTGTCAGCGTTCTCTCCCTGCTTTTTTCAACCAGCATTGCGCTGGCCGCCCCGCCGCTCCCGGCCTTGTCCGCCGCGTCGTCCGACCTCACCGTTTCCGGCATCTCGTCGGGGGGCTACATGGCGGTGCAGTTTCAGGTGGCCTATTCGGCGCTGGTCCGCGGTGCCGGTGTGCTTGCCGGTGGGCCGTACTACTGCGCCGAGGGGAAGATTGGCCGGGCGCTGGGCAACTGCATGGCGCCGACCCAAACCGACAGTCCGCCCCTGGTCGCTGAAACCTTGAAGCGTATCGAGCACTTGGCCGAAGCGAAGCAGATCGACCCGGTTAAAAACCTCAGTGACGACCGCGTCTGGTTGCTCTCGGGCGGTCAGGACAAAACCGTGGCGCCGGCGGTGATGGATAGTCTTGCCGAGTTTTACCGCAGCGTGCTGCCGGCCGAGGCGCTGCGTTACGTCAAGGTGGCCGATGCCGGCCACGCCATGCTCTCGGTCGCCGACCCCATGGCGAATGCCTGCGCCACCAGCAACCCGCCCTTCATCAATCGCTGTCAGGACATCGACGCCCCCGGCCAATTGCTGAGCCACCTGCTCGGCCCGCTCAAGGCGCCGGCCGCAACGCTTGAGGGTGAAATCGTCGCCTTCGACCAGCGCCCCTACATCAAAGGCAGCGCGGTCGATGCCAGCCTGGCCGACGAGGGCTATGCCTTCATTCCGAGCACCTGCCGTAGCGGCGGCTGCCGGATTCATGTAGCTTTCCACGGCTGCCGCCAGAGCTATGGCGAAATCGGCTCACGTTTCATCGAAACGGCCGGGTACAACGGCTGGGCGGCCAGCAACCGGCTGATCGTGCTTTACCCGCAAACCGTTGCGCGCAGCGGCCTGGCTTTCGGTTCGTTCAAAGTGATCCTCAACCCGAAAGCCTGCTGGGACTGGTGGGGCTACACCGGCGACAACTATCACACCCGCGACGGCGTTCAGATGCGGGCGGTGCGCTCGATGATCGACGGCCTGGTATCTGCGAAAAAGTAGTTTGCGCCAGCCAGCGATCAATGCTTTGGGTCGATGCTTTATCGTCGCCCGGGCTTAATATTGACCAACATTTCAAGCTTGGGGAAAACGCATGGTTCATCCGAAATCCTGTGAAGTCGCACTGGCCGTCAAAACGACCGAGGAATTGCTGCACGGCCTTGATACGCTGCGCCTTGCCTGGCAGCGCGACCCATCGACGGTCGCCAAAGGGCTCTCATGTTCAGAGAGCAAGGAAGGCCAGTTCATTCTGGTGGCGGCTGAATCGGCCTTTGTCACACTGCCCGGGGCCTGCGTCATCAAGGGCATTGGCGCGATAGAACTGCTCGGTGCGGCACCGGCTTTTGAAGAAGGCGCCAAGTCAAAAACCTTGATCGTCAAAGCAACGCCGGAGGGCTGGAAATTTTCCGTAAAGTTTGTGCCGCCGATCATTCGCGAAAGAAACGCCAAATAAAACCCCAAGGCTTTCAGTCATGACGTATGCCAACCATTCAGCCACCCCGGCACCCTGGCGCCGTCAAATGGCGGTC
>JAUYQT010000301.1 GCA_030697085.1 Azonexus sp.
CGCAGCGCATCGGCAATATTGGATTCAGTCAGGCGAGCTTCGCCCTTAAGCGTCTTCATGACGCGAGCAAGGCGATTGGTCAGGTTATCGAGCATGTCAGTTGGGCTTCTAGTAGAATCTAAGGATGGTCGACATTGTAATTCAGCTTCTGCCGCACATTCTCGCCGCACTCTTATATGGCGCGCTCGGCTTCCATTTCTGGAACACCCGTTGGCGTACCAGTGAAACCCAGTGCGTCGCATGCCCCATGGAAAAATGGGAGCGTGGCGCCATCGCGGCGACCCTCATCATTCACGCCAGCGGCCTTTACGTCGCCCTCTTTTCCGCCGAAGGCATGCGTTTTTCATTCAGCTTTGCCTTGTCACTGATGATGTGGCTGGCGGTTCTGATTTACTGGCTGGAAAGTTTCATGTCGCGGATGGAAGGCATGCAGCCGATGGTCCTGCCGCTTGCAGCGTTATGCACAGTCTTGCCCGTCCTTTTCCCACACGTCCATCTAGTCGCCCACGCCAGTGCCACCGGCTTCAAGCTGCATTTTCTCGCCGCCATGCTCGCCTACAGTCTGCTAACTTTATCGGCGCTACACGCAATTTTTATGGGCTTTACCGAAACAGCCCTGCACAAACGCTCATTGAAATTACGCCTGAACAGCCTGCCACCACTTCTAACGATGGAATCCCTACTCTTCCGTATGCTGCTGGTTGGCTTCATTTTGCTGACGTTGACGGTTGGCAGCGGCGTATTTTTCTCAGAAGCCCTGTTCGGCAAGCCGCTCACCGTAGACCACAAAACCCTGTTCGCTTTTGCCTCATGGGGAATTTTCGCCACCCTACTGATCGGTCGCCATGCCTGGGGCTGGCGCGGCAAGCGCGCCTTACGCTGGACCCTGGCCGGATTCGCCTTATTGATTATGGCCTATGTGGGTAGCCGCTTCGTTGGCGAAGTCATTCTCGGGCGCCTGTAATTCGTGGATGAAATTCCTATATCAGCACTGCTGATAACCCTGGTCGTACTACTAGCAATATCCGGCTTCTTCTCACTGAGTGAGACGGCAATGATGGCGAGCAACCGCTTTCGTCTGCGCCACCTCGCCCAGTCCGGACACCATGGCGCGCAAAAAGCACTTGCACTACTCAACAGTACCGACAAGATGCTGGGGGTTATTTTGCTCGGTAACAACTTGGTCAATTCAGCCGCCGCGATGCTCGTCAGCGTCATTGCCATCGAGTTATTTGGTGACGAAAAATGGGCGCTCGGCGCCAGCACGCTACTCATTACGTTTGCTATTCTCGTTTTTTCCGAGATAACTCCAAAAATCATCGGCGCCACTCACGCCGACCGCATCGCCCTTTTTCTCGGCCATATTCTGACCCCACTGCTTCGCCTCGCTTACCCGGCAGTCTGGTTCATCAACATCTTCGCCAGCGGGCTGCTTCACCTGCTACATCTGACACCAAAGCCCTCAGATCAAAGCAGTCGACTATCGCCGGAGGAACTGCGTAGTCTCGTTCTTGAGTCTTCACACCTGATTCCAAAGAAACACCACGCCATCCTCTCCAGCCTTTTTGACCTCAACAACATCACCGTCGAAGATGTGATGACCCCACGCGGCAACATCGAGACTCTCGACCTCGACCTCCCTTGGGAAGAAGTCCGTGCCCAACTGGCAACCAGCCACCACAGTCGCCTGCCCACTTGCCGCGAATCACTCGACCAACTGGTCGGCGTGTTACCCGTCCGCCGCCTGCTGTCCAGCATCGGCGACCCTGAATTTGACAAGGAAGCGCTGCAATCGCAACTTCAGGCGCCTTACTACATTCCCGCAGGTACCCCGGTTTTTTCGCAGCTCGCTTTTTTCCAGGAAAACCGGCAACGAATCGGCTTCATTGTGGATGAATACGGTGAAATTCTTGGACTATTAACGCTGGAAGACATCATTGAAGAGTTCGTCGGTGACTTCACTACCTCACTACCCGGCCTTGGTCATCTACTCAACTGGTCACCGGAGGGAGAGGCAATCGTTGAAGGATCTCGCTCTCTGCGCGACATCAACCGCATGCTCGGCCTCGATTTCCCGCTTGACGGCCCGAAAACACTAAATGGACTCATTCTTGAGCATTTTCAGGACATTCCTGAAGCAGGGCTAAGTATCAAGCTAAATGGCGTGCCGGTAGAAATTCTTCAGACCCGTGAACGCAGCGTAATCAACGCCCGCATTTACCGCCCGCCACCAGCCTGAGACGGCTGACTGCCTTTACAAACCGGCGCCTGCGTAGCATCATCAAACGATCTAATCGGCATTTGACGACACATAATGGCAGCGACTCCACAAAACCCTCCACTTAGCGGACTGGCTCGCGCCCTTGTTCAAGCCGGCCAACTCAAGGAGGTGGAGGCCGAGCAACTGCTCACTCAAGCGAGCAGCGCCAAAATTTCCCTGATTGAGCAAATCATCCTCAGTCAAAAAGCCTCTGCAGTCACTATTGCACGCTTTATCGCAGATACCTTTGGTTATCCACTACTTGACCTTGCTGCTTTCGATGAAGCCCACATCCCCGAAAATGCGATTGACCGCAAGCTGATCGCAACCCACAAGGTAATTCCGCTTAACAAGCGCGGCAACCGCCTCTCAGTCGCGATCGCCGACCCGACCAATCTGCGTGCGCTCGACGAAATCCGCTTTCAGACGGGTCTCACTGTCGATCCGATTGTGGTTGAGCACTCGAAACTGGCACCGCTGGTCGCCAAGTATTCGGAATCTGCTTCAGACGCCCTGAAAAGTCTGGCCAGCGATGACATTAACCTCGACTTTCTCGACGAAGATGCAGCGGCCATCGCGGACGAAGCGACCGGCCAGGATGTTGACGATGCACCAGTTGTCAAATTCATTCAAAAAATGCTCATGGATGCGATCAACGATGGCGCTTCCGATATTCACTTTGAACCTTACGAAAAGTTTTACCGCATCCGCTTTCGGGTCGACGGCATTTTGCGTGAAATTGCCACCCCGCCGCCAGCCATCAAAGAAAAAATTGCTTCTCGCATCAAGGTCATTTCCCGCCTGAATATCGCTGAAAAACGCGTCCCACAGGATGGCCGAATGCGACTGATCCTGTCCAAAAATCGCGCCATCGATTTCCGCGTCAGCACCCTGCCAACACTTCAGGGCGAGAAAATCGTTCTGCGCATTCTCGACCCAACCTCTGCCACTCTGGGTATTGAAGCGCTGGGTTACGAGCCAGAACAAAAAGCAGCCCTGCTTGATGCGGTCAACCGCCCTTATGGCATGGTTTTGGTGACCGGCCCGACCGGGTCTGGAAAAACCGTTTCGCTCTACACCTGCCTGAATATTCTAAACAAAGATGGTGTCAATATTTCAACGGCTGAAGACCCAGCCGAAATCAATCTTCCGGGCGTCAATCAGGTCAACATTGACGACCGGGCCGGCCTAACTTTCCCGGTCGCCCTGAAGGCCTTTCTCCGCCAGGACCCTGACGTCATCATGGTTGGCGAAATTCGCGATCTGGAAACGGCAGAAATCGCCATCAAGGCTGCACAGACCGGCCATATGGTTCTTTCAACGCTGCATACCAATGATGCTCCGCAGACGCTCACCCGCCTGATGAACATGGGTGTTCCTACCTTCAATATTGCCTCCAGCATCCTGCTCATCACAGCTCAGCGACTGGCCCGTCGTTTGTGCAATTGCAAAAAGCCGATCAGCGTGCCCAACCAGGCACTGCTCGATGCTGGCTATAAGGAAGGCGAGCTTGATGGCTCCTGGACACTATATGGCCCGGGTGGCTGCGAACGCTGCAAGGGTTCAGGCTACAAGGGCCGGGTCGGCATTTATCAGGTGATGCCCGTTTCAGAAGCCATGCAGCGCCTGATTATGAGCGGTGCCAACGCGCTTGATCTGACAGTTCTGGCAAAAGCCGAGGGCGTCAAAGACCTGCGCGAATCCGGATTACTTAAAGTCAAACAAGGCGTAACCTCGCTTGACGAGGTATTGAGTACGACCAACCTATAATCGAGGAATAAATATGGCGACTGCCGCAAAATCAAGAGCCTCGGCTGTCAAGGAAACAACTTTCCTTTGGGAAGGCAAGAACAAGGATGGCAAGCAAGTCCGCGGTGAAATGCGTGCCGCCAGTGAGTCCGTGGTGCAAGCCAAGATCCGGCGCCAGGGCATTACCCATACCAAGGTCAAAAAAATCCGCTTCAAAAGTGGTAGCCGGATCACGGAAAAAGATATCGCCCTTT
>JAUYQT010000317.1 GCA_030697085.1 Azonexus sp.
AGAGCGACGCCTTCCTGCAACCCGGCACGCAGCAGGTCGCCGCCGGCTACGCGGTCTATGGCCCGACCACGCTGCTCGTCCTCACCGTCGGCGACGGCGTCGTCTGCTTCACGCTCGACCGCGAAGTCGGTGCCTTCGTGCTGACGCAGGACAACATGCAGATCCCGCCGGACACGAAAGAATTCGCCATCAACATGTCGAACATGCGTTTCTGGGAAGCGCCGGTCAAACGCTACGTCGACGAGTTGCTCAGCGGCAAGAGCGGCCCGCGCGGCAAGGACTTCAACATGCGCTGGGTAGCCTCGATGGTCGCCGACGTGCATCGCATCATGACGCGCGGCGGCATTTTCATGTATCCGCTCGACAGCAAACTGAAGAGCCAGGGCGGCAAGCTGCGCCTGATGTACGAAGCCAACCCGATGGCCATGCTGGTCGAGCAAGCTGGCGGCGCCGCCAGCACCGGCCGTGAGCGCATTCTCGAGATCAAGCCGGGCAAACTGCATCAGCGCGTGCCGGTCATTTTAGGATCGAAAAACGAGGTTGACCGCATCAGTGGCTATCATCTCAATTGAGTTCGGCCGAACGGCAAGCGTGCCGGTCAGCCAGCGCAATGACCAGATTGCCCTACCCAAGAGAAGGCATTTCCCGGATAATTTCACCTTTTCCGCCGGCTGGATTCCCCGATCATGAGCGTCAGTAACCCTCCGAAGTTTTCTCCCCTGACCGGCGCCATCCGCGCCCTGGCGATGGATGCCGTACAACAGGCCAATTCCGGCCACCCGGGCGCGCCGATGGGCATGGCGGAAATCGCCGAAGTGCTCTGGCGCCGGCAACTGCGCCACAACCCGACGAATCCGCACTGGCCGGACCGCGACCGCTTCGTGATGTCGAACGGCCACGGCTCGATGCTGGTTTATGCGCTGCTTCACCTCACTGGCTACGATCTATCGATCGATGATCTGAAAAATTTCCGCCAGTTGCATTCCAGGACACCGGGTCACCCGGAATTTGGCTATACCCCCGGCGTCGAAACCACGACCGGCCCGCTCGGCCAGGGCATCTCGAATGCCGTCGGCTTTGCACTGGCCGAAAAGGTGCTGGCTGCCGAGTTCAACAAACCTGGCCACGAAATCGTCAATCACCACACCTACTGTTTCCTCGGCGATGGTTGTCTGATGGAAGGCGTTTCGCACGAAGCCTGCTCGCTCGCCGGCACGCTCGGCCTCGGCAAGCTGATTGCCTTCTGGGACGATAACGGCATCTCGATCGACGGCCACGTCGAAGGCTGGTTCACCGACAACACCCCGGCCCGTTTTGCTGCCTACGGCTGGCATGTCATTGCCGACGTCAACGGTCACAACAGTGATGCGATTGAACGCGCCCTGCTCGAAGCCAAGTCGGTGACCGACAAACCCAGCCTGATCTGCTGCAAGACGACGATTGGCATGGGCGCGCCCAATAAGCAAGGTTCACATGATTGCCACGGCGCGCCGTTGGGCAAGGACGAAATCGCTGCTGCCCGCGCCTACATTGGCTGGAATCACCCACCCTTTGAAATCCCGGACGAAGTTTATGCCGCCTGGAACGGCAAGCCGCGTGGCGCCATTTTTGAAGAAAACTGGAACACCCGTCTCACCAACTACCGCGCCGCCTTCCCGGCTGAAGCCGCCGAGTTCGAGCGTCGCGTCATCAAGCGTGAACTGCCAAGCAACTGGGAAAGCACCAAAGCGGCTTACATCGCCAGTTGCCGCGAAAAAGCCGAGAACATCGCCTCACGCAAAGCGTCGCAAAACGCCATCGCCGCGCTGGTCCCGGCTGTGCCGGAAATCTTCGGCGGTTCGGCTGACCTGGCCGGCTCCAATCTGACTTTCGTCAAGGGCAGCAAGGGCGTCACTCGCACCGAGGGCGGCAACTACTGCTATTACGGCGTCCGTGAATTCGGCATGACCGCCATCGCCAACGGCCTCGCGCTGCATGGTGGCCTGATCCCTTACACCGCCACCTTCCTGGTTTTCTCCGACTACGCGCGCAACGCCATCCGCATGGCGGCGTTAATGAAGCAGCGCCAGATCATGGTTTATACCCATGACTCCATCG
>JAUYQT010000319.1 GCA_030697085.1 Azonexus sp.
CTTCTTCCGGGGCAGTGGAACCAATCCGCCGATCAGCAGGTGGATCCTATATGCCGATCACAGACTGGCTCCATTACGCCGATCATGACCTGGATCCTATATGCCGATCACCAAGTGGATCCTTTGGGCCGATCACTGACAGTTCAGGCGCTACTTCGAGCGCTCGCCGCCTCGCCGCTTCACAGGCCCGACTGCTTGCAGCGGCATAGGCCACACCAGCCTGCAGCGGCTCATCTTCCCACCGCTCGCGGTCATTGGCTTGCGCCACAGAAACCTGGATTATTTTCTCAAGTTGTTTCATTTCAAAGCCGCTGGCCAACAATTGCACGGACAGGCCGGCCCCGCACATCAGCAGCATTTTCGAGAGTTGTGTGCGGAGGGTCATGGTGACGTCCATTAAAAGTCGGCTGGCCCGCGTTTACCCAAACCGAGGTCGGCGCCACTGCGATAAATGCCTTGGCCAATCGGGCTACCAGGCGCGGCATTCCAGTCCGTATCCGCATTAAAACGAGCCAGCTCCTGCTTGTTCTTGATCACAAATAAAATCTTGTTAACCGACATTTCTTCAAATTGCTTTTTTGACATGGAACGCGTACCGGATGAAGGATCGCCCATCAAGACACGGCCATCACGCAGCCCTTTGAGAACCACAAAATGGTAGTAGCCCCGCTCCTTGATCAAGGCAATCGCCGGCACCTTGGCAATTGCCAGCTTCTCGACATCAGCGACATAACCATCGGAGTCAAAATCACGAGCCGCCAGATAACGCTTGATATCAAGTAGCGAAAAGCCTTCTTTCTTGATTTTCGCCTGATCCCCACGCGCGAACATTTCGCGGAAAACCTCCTGTTCGGTGACAGGAAATCCGTAATGATGGGTCAGCAAAGTTGCCAACGCCGCCGAACCGCAACTGAAATCGTATTGCTGGTGGATGGTTTTCTGAAAGCGCATGCCCTTCATGCTGACCACCGGCACCGAAAATGCGCCACCCGCCTGCACCGGAATGTCTGCCGCCCCCCCCGTCCCTGCCGACGCAAGCGTTGCGCCGGCAAGGAGGGGAAAGAGACAGAGCGTCCGGATTACCACGGAAAACATTATTGAACCTGCAAATTAATAATCGTGGGATTCTGGATCAACACGTTGTTGCCAGAGTTTTGCACCACGGTTGAAAAGCCTGCCGCCCCGGCAAAAGACCCTTCGGTGA
>JAUYQT010000334.1 GCA_030697085.1 Azonexus sp.
AGGCGTCAGACTCGTGATGAAAGCGAATCGCCTGCCCGAGGATGGGTGGCAAACCCCAGTTGCGAACCAGGAGCGAACCGACAATAGGGTGTGAGCAAGGGAAATATTCCTCCTCGGCCGCAGCCAGCATTTTTCCCTCGACGCGGGCCTTCTCAATGACTTCGCCATAATTCGGAAAGCGGCGCATCATCATTGGAATTGCCGCATCGTGGAACAGGGCGTAGGTGTAGGCCGCATCCGGCGAGATGCCGAACTGGCGTTTGGCGACAATGCTGGTAATGATCGCCAACATCGTGGTGCGCTGCCAGAATTTTTCCAGCCAGGCCGCCGGGACACCGCTCATGGCTGCCCGTAGCGCGACAGAAACCACGACACAAACCACATTTTTCGTGCCAAGTCGCTCAACGGCCTTGCGAACACTGGATATCTTGGTGCCATTGCCATACAGCGCCGAATTCGCCAACTTGAGTGCAGCAGCCGACATACCGGCATCGCTGCCGATCAGCGTCGCAAGACGAAGCAAATCAGGCTCATCTTTTTGCGCTTCCTGCATGGCGTCAGTCACAACGCCCGGGCAAGCGGGAATGTCGATCGTCGACATCACCTTTTGTAAATCTTCGTGGGAAAGCTCGTGATCAATCAGGTCGGTCATCAGTAACTGCTCTCTTAAATTATTCTCAGCAAAAAAGCTGGCCCTCTCAGCATGGACTCAACCGCTCGCTAAAGGTAGAATCCCGCCTCCTGATTATTTTTGTCGGGAATGTTCCGCTTCTCGCGAAAACTTCGAGGAATGGATATTGCATTAAGTCACCTCCAGTGACAACAGCATTGCCGTAATGTTGGACCCACGCGCCCGTAGCTCAGCTGGATAGAGTGCTACCCTCCGAAGGTAGAAGTCGCACGTTCGAATCGTGTCGGGCGCACCAATTCAAGACGAAACAGGGCACTTTCTTGACGAAGGTGCCCTGTTTCGTTTTGGGCGATGGCGTTTTGAATAAAGAATTGCCCGGCTAATACGAACTGGCAATGCCCTGCCGGCGCGTCCCGCTAGGCGTTTCTCAGCGCCGTGCTGGTCGCGCTGACTTTTTTTCAGGCCGGCTTAAATGGCTGAAACAATATCCGGATGAGTCAACTCGCCGAGGTAGCCGCACAGGCAGCGGCGAGATCGGCTGAACCAAAAAATACGCCATTTACGCCGTCGACCGCAACAATCTCCTCCGGATTTTCATCACCGCGAGGCGCGAGCCAGCGCGCTGTCGACACCGCGAATACCGGCAGGCGGGTAGCGTATCGCTTCGACCATCGGAATGAGCAGCGCCTGGACACCGGTTTCAAGCAATTGCTTGATCAGCATGTGGTCACCCTGCAATGGCCCGACGTAACCGTTAGCTCTCCGGCGTATCAACCACATCCAAACCTCAACGGATCTGAATAGAAACCGTGGCGCTGTGCCGGTCTTAACTGAGTACTGCCCCTGAAGTAGCCTTTCCTACCGAGGAAGAGAAGCCGCCCCCAGACCAATTTTTTTGCACCAACGAGCACCGACGGGACGCCCCGTAATTTGATTTTGGTCATGGGTGCAGCCCATATACCATAGTAAATTACTCAACTATTAACCATCACAGAGAGGGTCAGCCCCATGTTCAGAAGTACGACCAAACGGGATCTGGCAACAGCCCTGGCCGAGAACACCGCGTTGCAGACGCGCTCGGCGGCACTGCAGGAAGAGCTAGCGGCCACCCAGTTCCGCCTCGTCCAGTCGGAGGGGCAACAACAGGCACTCCTGAAACGCCAGGCGCTCCTTGATGGCGTGCTCGGCAACATTCCCCGTTTTGGTGAATCCCTCACCAGCATCCGCCTCTCTTTTTTCGGGCTTTCCAGCCAGCTGAGCGAAGATTCGACAACGGCGCTAACGGCGGCCAACGAATCGGATGCCAACCGTTCGGCCTTCGAGAAGATCGCCAACAACTTGCACGCCATGTTCGAGCGGATCAGCGCCGCTGGCGAAAGCGTCGAAGATCTGTCGCGGCGAGCCGGCGAGATCGGCGGTATCGTTCAACTGATCAAGGAGATCGCCGAACAGACCAACTTGCTGGCGCTGAACGCCGCGATCGAGGCGGCGCGGGCTGGCGAAGCGGGACGTGGTTTTGCCGTGGTGGCCGACGAGGTCAGGAAACTGGCCGAACGAACCGCCAAGGCGACGACCGAAATCGGCGGCCTGGTTGCCGGCATCCAGCATGAAACCGGTCAGGCCAAGGCAATCATGGATATCGGTGCGGGCAGCGCCGCCAGCCAGAGCGCCGAGAGCGAGTCCGCCATGCACAGCATGCAGCGCCTGCTCGGTCTGTCGCAACATATGCAGGACAGTATCGCTTCATCGTCCCGCCTGGCCAACGCCGAACTGGCCAACATCGAAGAGCTGACGCTGAAGCTTGAAGTCTACAAAGTACTGCTCGGGCTTTCCGACCTCAAGGCGAACGAGCTGCCGGACGAAACCGAGTGCCGCCTCGGCCGCTGGTATTACGAAGGCGAAGGCCGGGCCGAATTTTCGCGCCTGCCCGGCTACCGCGAGATGGAAGCGCCGCACAAGGCGGTGCACGACCAGGCCCGCCAAGCCGTCGAACGCTACCGGAGCGGTGATTTCGCCGGCGCTCTCGATGCGCTGACCCGGATGGAACAGGCCAACCTGACGGTGATGTCCGGTATGGAGCGCATCCTGGGCCAAGGGCCGGGACGGGTGGCCAGCCGATGAACTGCCAGCAGAATACGCCGGCATCAATACCTGGCGCAGTGAACGACATTGCCGCTGAAATGGGCATTGATGCCGCCGAGATCGAAGCACGCAAGGCTTTTCTCGAACTCACCGAAGCCGATGCCGATCAGCTGCGCCGCATCCGCGACAAGCTGGCGGCAGCCCAGAATGGATTCGCCGACGGCTTTTACGAGTACCTGCGGCAGTTGCCGGAATTGGCTGCGCTGCTGCCTGACGATGCGACCGTTGCCCGCCTGAAAGCCGCTCATGGGCGCTATTTTGCCAGCCTGACCGATGGCGATTACGGCGATGCCTACGTTGATGGCCGATTGCGGGTCGGCATGACTCACGCCCGGATCGGGCTGACGCCGAAGTGGTACGTCGGCGCTTTCCGCAAGTACCTTTCCGACATGCTGGGAGCGACCTGGGCGGCCACCGGCGAAAATTTCGACGCCTTCGCGCCGGCTTTCGATGCGCTGCTCAAAGTCGTCATGCTCGATCTCGGACTGACACTGGATACCTATATCCATGCTGACAAACGCGCCATCGCCCTGCGCGACCGGGCCATTGAGTCCAGCGTCAATGGAATTTTCATCGCAGCGGCCAAACCTGACGACTGCCGGCTGATTTATATCAATGCCGCCTTCTCCCGCATCCTCGGTACGCCACGCGAGATGGCGCTTGGCCAACCCTGCCTGTGCACCGGGAATGACGATGGCTTTGCGGTGATTCGCGCTGCCATTACCAATGGCCGCGACGGCTACACGACCCTGTCGCGCCCGCGCGCTGACGGCTCGCAGCAGTGGATCGAACTATTTCTCTCACCGGTGCGCGGCGACTCTGACAACATTTCGCATTACGTCGGCGTCCTCAACGACGTCACCGCCAGAAAAGAAGCCGAGGGCCAACTCACTTTCCTGGCCAACCACGATTCACTGACCGGTCTGCCCAATCGCAGCCTGTTCGATGACCGCCTGGGTCAAGCTCTGGCCCGGGCCGATCGCGACGATGGCTTTGCCCTCTGCTTCATCGATCTCGACCGCTTCAAGCTGGTCAATGACAGTCTCGGCCATGGTGCCGGCGATACCGTGCTGATCGAGGTGGCCCGGCGTCTCGGCACAGTCTGTCGCCGTGCCGATACGCTGGCCCGTCTGGCCGGCGACGAATTCGTAATTCTGCTTGAAGGGATGGGCAAGGCCGAGGCGGCCACCGGCATCGCCAGTCGGATACTTGCCGCCCTGACCCCGCCCGTCCTTGCCGGCGGACGGGACATCGACGTTGCGGCGAGCCTCGGCCTGGCGCTCTACCCGGCGGATGGCAGCGACAGCGAAACGCTGCTGCGCAATGCCGATGCGGCGATGTACGCCGCCAAGGCGGCTGGGCGCAATACCTTTCGCTTTTACGACGAAGCGATGAACCGGCGCGCCAGCCAACGCCTGGCGCTGGAAACCGATTTGCGCCGTGCCATTTCGCGCCAACAGCTCGAGCTCTTTTACCAGCCGCAGATCCGCTCTGCCGATGGCAGCCTGGCCGGGGTCGAAGCACTGATGCGCTGGCACCATCCAGAACGTGGGCTGGTTTCGCCGATCGAATTCATCCCGCTCGCCGAAGAGGCCGGCATCATCACCGAACTCGGCGAATGGGCACTCGACGAGGCCGCGCGGCAAATAGTCGCCTGGCGCCAACGCGGCATTGAAGTACCGCGAATGGCAGTTAACCTATCGCCCCGACAGTTCCACGCCGCCGACCTGGCCGAGCGCCTGGAACGCATTCTCGCCGCTGCCGGCGCACCGAACGACTGGATCGAACTGGAGATCACCGAGTCCGCCGCGATGGCACACCCGGAGGGCGCGGTTCAGGTGCTGCAGCGCCTGCGCGAACGGGGCATTCATATTGCCATGGACGATTTCGGCACGGGCCATTCGTCACTGGCCATGCTGCGCACGTTGCCCCTCAATGTCCTGAAGCTTGATCGCAGCTTTGTTCAGCACCTACCGGAATCGGAAACCGATGCGGCCGTCGCCAGCGCCGTCGTTACCCTGGCACGCCGACTCGGCCTGACGGTGGTTGCCGAAGGGGTGGAAACTGAGGCACAACGCCAGTTCCTGGCCGATATCGGCTGTGAACTCCTGCAAGGCTTCCTCTTTTCCCGCCCCCTGCCTGTGGTCGAGTTCGAGCATTGGCTAATCGAGCAATATTCAATCCGGGGCAACGATAGGAGCCACTATCACGATGAAGAACGAAACGAATAGGCAGGTCATTGAGGCAGAAAACTTGCGCGCCCCGACGAGTGACTCATTTTAGTCCGACCAACCGACGTCGAGCGCAACCAGTACACGAGGGCGTTGACCCTCGGGAATAGCGGGCGAGCGATGAACGACACCGCGCCCGCCATTGCCTTGCCACAGCCTGCCCTTGAGCAGCGCCACGACGAAGGGTGGAATGGCCTCGATCCGATGCCCTGGCAAGAGCAAGCCGGACGTTTCATCCGGCTGACCACCCGAGGCGGCGCCGAGGAAACGGCGATCAACGGAAGCATCCTCCACCCATTCCGTCCCCGGGCCGCGATAGGTGCATAACAGCCGAATACCGACGCGGTCGACATGCAGGCGCGGGCACATTGCCTTGCCGACGACTTCCAGGCGAAAGCCGATGCTCGCTGCATCGAGCAATTCGCCGAGTATCTCGGCCTGCAGGGCGATGTCGGCGGCCAGCGCATCGCGCCCGTCACCTGGTGGCAGGCGGCCGAGATCGGGCCGTTGCCCCGGCGTGAGCACCTGGCGCAAGCCGCTGCCCAGATCACCAGCGTGTGCAGCCAGCCAATCGGTAATGACCGGGTCAGCGGGGCGTTGCCACTGGGCAAGCTGGATTTCCGGATCGAAGATGCGCGTCAGACCGAGCGGGTCATCGGCGATGGCGCAACTGCGGGTTACTTGGCGGGGCAAAGCTGCGTTCATGGGAATCTCCTTCTGCTACGGTCAACCGGAAAAATCGGCCAAAAATGAAATCGCCATGCCGCAGCAGGCTGGGCATGGCTGTCGTCCGCAACTACATCTTGACGTTGAGCGACAGGTAGCCCGAACGCCCCGGCGCCGGCGAAAACATCGGCTGGTCGGCTCCACCCCAGAAGAAGTTGTCATACCAGACGTATTCGTACTTGTGGTCGGTCAGGTTCTTAAGCTGAAGGTCAATGCTGGTGGTGGCCGACAGGGCGTAGCGCACGCTGGCATCGAGCACGGCAAAGCCGCCGTACTTGCCCTTGGCGTTCAGGTCATCGATGTAGTAATCACCCTGCGCCCGGCCTTGCACGCCGAAACGCCAGTTGGCGTTGGCCTGGTATTCGGCGCCCAGGTTGGTGATGGTGCGAGGCGTCGAAAACACTTCCTTGCCGGCTAGGGAGATGCCGCCCGCGGTGTAGGCGCTGACGACCTTGGCCTCCTGCTGGGCATGCGAGAACCACAGTGTCAGCTTGTCAGTGACCCGGCTCGATACCTGAAAATCCACGCCCCGGCGCCGGGTCTGGCCGAGACTGACTGTCGTTCCGGTGCTCGGCATGTTCGCCACTTCGTCCGTCGCATCTTGCTGCCAGAGCGCGATTCGGGCTTCAGTGCCGGCGATGGGCTTGAACTTCACGCCAATCTCCTTGCCGGTATTGATCGACGGATTAAAGGTGGTCTGGCCAGTGGTCAGATAGGCGGGTTCGCGGGAACCGGTCAGCACCTGGAAAGTTCTGCCCCAATTGGCATAAACGTTGGTGTTCTCTGTCAGGTTATAGACGGCGCTCAGCTTGGGCTGGCTGATCCAGCCATAGTCCTGCAAAGAGGCCGAAGCGCCGTTGGTGTTCAAATGGGTATGCCCCGTAAATTTGTCCACCCGGAAGGCGGGAATGATCTTCAGGGCGTCGATCGGCTTGATGATGGCCTGAACATAGGCGCCAAAGTTGTTGAACGTGTAGTTGTCGTTGTTCTGCACGCGGGCCGGGGTGGCGGAAAAGTCGGTGGGAACGCCGTAGTTGTAGCGATAACGGTGATACTCGTTTTCCTGGTGTTCATAATTGATGCCACCGTCCAGGGTAAGCATTTTGTTAGCTTGCCAGGTCAGGGTGCTGATCAACCCGGTCTGTGTTTCGTCCCACTGACGGCGCTGGCGCGGCGCATTGCCGACGGCGTAGCTGGTGAAGGTGATCTTGCGATCTTCTTTGTACTCATTGAAATACAGCTTGTTGCTGAACAGCAGGTCGTCACGAATCTGCCAGTCGGCATGGGCGGCGATCTGCTTCATGTCGCGTTCGCTGCCGTCGTTGGCGTTTTTTGCCGGGGACTGCGTGCGGCTGGCCGCCATTTCTGTCGCGGTCAGGTAACCGGGCTCTTCGGCATCGTGTTCATAGAGGCGCGCCGTCAGGCCCAATTTCAGGCGCTGATCGTCGGTGGTGTAGAACCACTTGCCGCCCAGCGAGTACTTCTCTGACTTTGAATGATCGCGATAACCGTCCGAGTCCTGCTTGGCGATGAAGTAGTTCTGGGCAAAGCCGCCCGACTCGCGGCCGAACGCGGCCTGGAGTTCGCGCGTATTGAAGCTGCCGTAGGTCAGCCGACCTTCAGTGTAGTTGCCACCCTGACGCGTGCCGAAGTTGATGTTGCCGCCGATGTTGTGCAGCCCGTAACGCGGATCGTTGGTGCCGCGCACGACCTCGATGTAGTCGATTTCGAGCGGGAAGATCATGTCGATGAAGCGCTGATTGCCGCTATTGACGTTGCTCGGGATGCCGTCGATCAAGACCTTGATCCCGTTGATGTAGCCCTCGCCGTTGAAGGCGCGCAAGGTCGCCTTGCCGGATTCGGCACCCATGCGGGTTTCGGTGAGTTGGATCCCCGGCATCTGGCCGAGCAATTCCCAACTGTTCATGACCTGCTTGTCTTCGATTTTGTCGCCGGCCATGACGTCAACCGAAGTGAGGATGTTCGTCGTCAGCAGCGGGCCGCCCTGGGCAGTGCGTACAGTAACTTCGCCGAGCGTGATGGTGGATTCTCCCGAGGGCGCGCCATGCGAGGCAGTGGCGAATGCCGCGGTGACGGCGAGGGTCAGTACTTTGATTTTCATGATGGGTCCGAAACGTCAAAAGAAAAAGAAATCAGAAATAGCTCATCCAGCCCTGCTGGCCTTCCTGCTTGAGCCGGCCAAACCAGCGGCAGGGGAGGTAAAGGCTGGCAAGTACGGGCAAGGCCATGGCCCAAACCATCCAGACCTGGGAAAAGCCGAAGCGATCTCCCTGGTTGGGGCCGTAGTACGCGGTGAGCAGCAGATAAATCAGGTGCAGCAGATAGAGGTGAGCGATGTAGAAAAACATCGGCACGCGCCCGATCAGGGCCAGCATTCGCCCGCCCTGCGTGCGCTCCATTCCGGCCAGGGCGAGCAGGCCGAGGCCGAGGGTGAGCAGGATGAAATGGAGTGACGGCGGATACTTGGTGATGTTGAGGAAAGACATCAGGCTCGCCAATATCGTGTTCCCGGCCAGCCAGGCATGGTCGCCATAGACGTTGAGTAGACGGAAAACGACGAAGGCACCCAGGGCTGCCATGCCCATCGCAAGCAGTCGGCGTTGCCTTGTCACCACCGATGCTTCACGCGTATACAGTGGCCCGAGCAGGTAGCCGAACAGGATGATGCCGATCCACGGCAGGACGGGGTAAGAGGTCCGTGCCGCGATGCCGCTACCGAGTTCGATGACGCTGCGGTCGTGCAAAATGGCCCACGGAATGAATCCCGCCTCGCCGCTGCTGAAATGCACAGTGTCGAGCGCGTTGTGGCCGAAGACGAGCAAAGCCACGAGCAAAATTTGACCCGCACGCGGCAGCCAGAGCAAAGCCGAAAGCGCCAGCATCGCCAGGCCGATTGCCCAGATCACCTGCAGATAGATCATTCGGGGCGGAAAGCTAAACGTCCAGGCGAAATTCACCACGGTCAACTCCAGCACGATCAGCAAAAGCCCGCGCTTGGCGAGGTAGGCAGCCGTGTCGCGCGGGCTGCGTCCGCTGCCGTAAAGCCAGGCGCCCAGGCCGGTCAGCAGGACAAAAACCGGCGCGCAGACATGGCTGGTGAGGCGTGTGAAAAACAGCTCCGGCGAGGTCGAAGCAATGACCATCGGATCGCCGACCTGTAGATGGAGATAGAAGAACTCGCGCACATGGTCGACCAGCATGAGCACCATGACGGCGCCGCGCAGGCGGTCAATGCTGCCAAGGCGGGAGCGTTGGAGGGAAGACGTCATGCGGCGCGACTCAGAATTCGTTTTGCAGGCGTTTGTAGCCCTGCACCAGTTCGTGATTAGTGCGCACCACGTCCTCGGAAAACTCCGTGGCTTGCGCCGTGACGCGGCCGACGAAGACGTTTTCTTCGATGATGACCTTGCCACAGATGATGGCGGTCTGGTCGACGTAGGCGGATTCGTGGATTTGCGGCAGATCGCCGCGCGGGTTTTTGCGGATCATGATTCAGACTCGGATGGGGTTGGCAAATCGCTCGCCGCGCTTGAGCTTGGCGAACAACTCGGGATCGGGCCAGTCGTTGCGGATGGCTAGGGAAAACTCGATGTCGTCCAGCAAAATCAGGCCCATTTTCGGGTTGACCGCATCCTCCCGGAAACACTGGGCGTAGCCGGTTTCAGTTTCATGGACGATGACCGAATGCAGGCGCACGTCGGCTTCGCCGTTGGTCATTTCGATCAATTCCAGCAAGCGGTCGATGAGCACAAAAAACAGCCGCGAGAACTGCTCGGCGCTGGGCGAGACGGGAATCAATATCCAGCGTTCGGAAAAACGCTGACAGGCGCTGATGTAGTCCGGGTCATCGCCCGACCAGATCGCCACGGCATGGTCGAAGGCATCAATCAGCGTGCGCGGGCCTTGTTTTAGCAAGCCGAAGTCATAAACCATCTGGCCGTGATCAAGCGCCTGCGCTTCGAGTAGCAGTTCGATTTTGTACGAGTGTCCGTGGATCGAGTGCGAGCAGCGCCGCGTGCTGCAGCCGCGCACGATGTGGGCGTTCTCGAATTTGAACAGCTTGCGGATCAGCATGCGTTTTCACCGCTTAAGGGCTGCGCTTCCTGGTGCAGAAGCGCGAGGACGTCGTCCAGCGGCAAACTGCCAAAATCCTGACCCGCCCGTGAACGCAAGGCGACAAGTCCTTCGGCTTTTTCCCGGTCGCCAACCACCAACAGGTAAGGCACCTTTTGCAGCGTGTATTCGCGGATTTTGTAGCCGATTTTTTCGTTGCGCAGATCGACGGCGGCACGGATGCCGGCCCGCTTCAAGGCTTTCAACACGCTTTGCGCATAGTCGGCCTGCCCTTCACTGATATTGAGCACGACCGCTTGCTGCGGCGCCAGCCAGAGCGGGAAGAGACCGCTGTAGTGTTCGATCAGGATGCCGGTAAAGCGCTCCAGCGAACCGAACAACGCCCGGTGCAGCATGACCGGACGCTCGCGTTCGCCCTGGTCGTTGATGTAGCTGATGTCGAAACGCTCGGGCAGGTTGAGGTCGACCTGCAAGGTGCCGCATTGCCAGTCGCGGCCGATGGCGTCGCGCAGCACGAATTCCAGCTTCGGTCCGTAGAAGGCTCCTTCGCCGGGATTGATCCGGTAGTCGATGCTCATCCGGTTGAGTGCGCCGGACAACGCGCCTTCGAGCTGGTCCCAGGTTTCGTCGCTGCCGATACGGTTGGCCGGTCGGGTGGAAAGCTTGACGGCCACGTCATCGAAGCCGAAGTCGCGGTAGATGGCGAAAACCAGCGCGATGGTGCTAGCGCATTCGTCCTGCATCTGAGCCGGCGTGCAAAAGATGTGGGCGTCGTCCTGGGTGAAATGGCGTACGCGCAACAGGCCGTGCAGCGCACCGGACGGCTCGTAGCGGTGCACCTTGCCGAATTCAGCCATGCGCAGCGGCAGGTCACGGTAGCTTTTCAGCCCCTGGGCAAACAGCGAGACCGCGCCCGGGCA
>JAUYQT010000480.1 GCA_030697085.1 Azonexus sp.
ACAGCGGGAAGTTTCCAGCCACCAAAAGCCAGGACATGCACCATGAGCAGGTGCCCGGCCAGCAAAAAATGCGGCCAATCAACCAGGCGATTGGACAAACCCGGCATTTTTTTTGCGTCCATTAATGAAACAACCCGTCAGATTTTCGACACATTTGAGTTCATTCCTGGCCAAAATTGCCGAATAGGCTGCTTCTTGCTCAGGCACAAATATTGCGGAAGTCAGCAACAAAACATTAAATTGGAGAATGCCATGAAAAACCAGCAAGGGGGCTTCACCCTCGTCGAAATTGCCATCGTGCTCGTCATTATTGGGCTGTTATTGGGCGGGGTGTTGAAGGGGCAGGAGTTGATAAACCAAGCCAAAATCAAAAATGTGGCGAATGACCTAAACGGCATGTCAGCTGCCATTTATGGCTATCAGGATCGCTACAAAAAATTCCCTGGCGATGACGATCAGGCAGAGACTCGCTGGACTTCACCTGCCACAAAAAAGGGTGACGGTAATGGTGCGGTAGGCGCATCCAGTGTTACAACCATTTTGGAGTGTGCAGTCACCAATAAAGACACTGAAAACTGTCGTTTCTGGCAGCACCTTCGTCTCTCGGGGTTTGTCGGTGGCGACTCTGCAACAACAAACGCTCCTCAAAACGCCGCAGGCGGCGTATTACAAGCTCAGAATGGTGCTTTGGGCTTATCAGGGCTTACCATCTGCACAACGAACCTACCTGGCAAGATTGCTAACGCCATTGATGCGCAGTTCGACGATGGCCGACCGGGAACCGGCCAGGTTCGAGGCTCCGACGACCCAACCAAGCTTGGCACCAAACTAGCCGATGATGCCGGCTACAAAGATGATGGCAACACTGTATACGCAGTCTGCAAAACGCTTTAACTTCTCGAAAATACACACCAAGCCCGCCTCCGGCGGGCTTTTTCACTTCTGTAGCAAGCGCTGCTCAGCCGCCGCCACCGCCCCCGGATCACCCAGCACCACCACCACATCACCCGCCTCAAGGCAAGTCTCCGGCGCTGGCTCAATGGCTCGGATACCCCGCCGGCGAATAGCACTCACTTCGCAACCCAGCCCTTCCAGATTCAGCTCAGCCAGGGTCCGACCAATCGCGGCCGCCCCTGATTCAAGCCAGACAGAATGGAGGCGAGGCTGGTGCTCTTCATCCTCTTCACGATCAGTCTGGCCACGATAAAAGCCGCGCAGCAAACGATAGCGCTGGGAGCGAGTTTGGCGAATACGCTTCAGCACACGATTGATTGGCACGCCAACCAGCACCAGCGCGTGTGATGCCAGCATCAGGCTGGCTTCGAGCGTTTCCGGCACCACCTCCGCCGCCCCCGCCTTGGTCAGGCGCACCATATCGCGCTCATCAATCGTCCGCACAACCACCGGTAAATCAGGGCGTAATTCCTGCACGTGATGCAGCACTTTTTCAGCGAGCGGCGTATCGCTCATCGTGACAATGACAACGCTGGCCCGCATCAGACCTGCGGCGATCAGCGCATCTTTACGCCCGGCATCACCAAAAACAACGTTTTCGCCCGCAAGCGCTGCCTCGCGCACGCGGTCAGGATCGAGATCAAGGGCGATGTAATTAACATTTTCCTGACCAAGAAAACGTGCCAGATATTGGCCGTTACGACCGAATCCACAAAGAATGGCGTGTTTTTCGGTATCCATCGACTGCACAGCAATTTTCGTCAGATGCATTGAGCGCATCAGCCACTCACTGGCGACAAAACGCATCACCAGCTTTTCGCTGTAATGCACGATAAACGGCGCCAGCAGCATGGAAAGTACGAGAGCAGTCAGCGCTACCTGCTCAACTTCTTTGGGCATGCTGGCAACTTCACCGAGCAGCACAAAACCGAACTCACCACCGGCACAAAGCCAGAGTGCCGAACGAATAGCATTGCCCGGCGACGAGCCCAGGCGCCAGGAGAGCAGACCGACGACCAGGCCTTTGATCAGTAGCAAGGCCAACAGCACGAGCAGTACCTGCCACCAAAGCCCAAGCAGGATATGCGTATCGAGCTTGACGCCGATGGTGACAAAAAAGAGGCCCATCAGCACATCGCGAAAGGGCTTGATATCCTCTTCCACTTGCAGACGGTATTCGGTTTCCGAGATCAACATGCCAGCGACAAAAGCACCCAGCGCCAACGACAAGCCGGCCGCCTCGGTGAGTGCGGCAAGCCCAAGTGTAATCAGCAAAACATTCAGAATGAACACTTCGGAAGACTTGGCGCGCGCCACAATATGAAACCATTTGCGCATCAATTTCTGGCCAAAAACCAGAATCACCGCCAGCACAACGACCGCTTTGAGCAACGCAATCCCCATCAGGATGGCCAGTCTTTCCGGCGGTTGCGTCAGTGAAGGAATCAGCACCAGCAATGGCACTACGGCCAGATCCTGGAAGAGTAGAACGCCCATCACTTCACGGCCATGGGCTGAATCGAGTTGCATGCGCTCTGCCAGCAGCTTGGTCAGTACGGCAGTCGAGGACATGGCGAAAACACCGCCCAGCGCAATACCCAGTTGCCAGCCAATACCCAGCAACATGACCAGGCTTGCTCCCAGCAGCATCGTAATCAGCACCTGCAGCAAGCCCAGCCCAAAGACGATGCGTTTCATCGTGTACAACTTGGGCAGTGAAAACTCCAGGCCAATCGAGAACATCAGGAAAACGACGCCAAACTCAGCCAGATATTCAGCCCGATGTACATCGGCCATCAGATTGAAAGCGTGTGGCCCGATCAGGCTACCGACCAGCAGATAGCCAAGAACCGGCGGCAAGTTGAAACGACGGAAGATCACCACGGCCAACACCG
>JAUYQT010000575.1 GCA_030697085.1 Azonexus sp.
AACGGCAGCAAAGCCTGCGGTCAACACGATTAAACGCGGTTTTTTCTTGGCCATCGTGAAGGCCAGCATCATTACAGCAAAGAAGCCAAAGAAGAACTTGGCCAACGGCTTTTCGACCGGTGCGCCAGTGGCAATCGGGAACATGCCGACATAGTGGTTGATGGTGTTCATTTCATGAACGCAATCCAGGCCTTCGGCGCCCTTGTCTACATTCTTGGTGGCATCGGTAATCGGGTTGTAGCGTTCATCGTCGTGGGCAAGATCTTTTTGAATGATCTCGTTAGCCATCCGGGTGCCTTTGCCAGCCACTTTGCAGCCGTTATAGACACCATCAAAATGGAAATGGATGCGGATGCCATCGGGGAAGGCATCTTCCGGGTAATTTGGGGCGGTCAATGAAACCCACCAGATCGGGGCGAAGTAGGCGGCGATCAGCGCAATCAGCGCAATCATGGTTAAACCACTAACGATTTTATTTTGTTTTTCCATCGTTCTGCTCTCTCTGTCGTGTTTCGCCCGGCGGTTTGCCGGGTGGGGGAGCTGCCCGCAAACTGCGGGCAGCAAAAATTACTTTACAGGCCCCTTCCCTTCTTCGCGGCCTTCGGCTTGCACATGGCGCCCGGCATAATCAGGCTGGACTGATAAGCCGAAATCGAGATCAACTGGTCATCGGTGTATTTTTTGATGATCCTGACCATGTCCGGATTCGCATTACGGCGGTGGCCATCACGAATTTCAGTCATTTGACGCAGCAAATATTTGTAGTGCTGACCGGCGATCACGGGATAGAACTTCTCTTTCACGCCTTCGCCATTCTTGCCGTGGCACTCCAGGCATTCCTTTTCATACAACGCCTTGCCGTCGGCCAGGCGTTTTGAAGTGTCAGCGGGTGGCTTCCAGTTCGCGTCAAGATTGTCGCCCGGTTTCGAGTCGTACTTGCCATGATCTGGCGGAATGCACATTTTTTCGATGTAGGCGGAAACGTTGGCTAATTCCTGGGCATCGGTCAAGGTGGCGGCAAACGGGTACATCGTCGGGTTGTCACGTAGGCCGGCACGGATATCGGCCATCTGCTTGATCAAAACGGTGGTGTGCTGGCCGGCAAGTTGCGGGAAGGTGCCATCCGGGCGACCGGCGCCGGAAGGGAGGTGGCAAGCGCCGCAGGTTTCATAACCCTCTTCGCCAGCCTTGGCGTCGCCTTTTTTGGTCAAGGCTTCGCTTTTTTCGCCGCCTTGAGCATTCCATTTGTAATCTTTGCCTTCGATGCCTTCGCTTTTCGGGGCCTGCGGGGCGGCAACGGCTATGCCTGCAGAGAGCAGGCCAATCAAAAGGAGTGATGCTTTCATGTTTGGTTTCCTTCTATGGCAGGTTGTTCTGAACGCTGAAAGGATTGTCTCACCCTAAATATCAGCGTTCGTTGATATTGATCAGAAGCCTGAAAGTTTTGCTTCTCTTGCTTACTTCAACTTGGCCAGGTATTCAGACAGGGCTTTGATTTCCTCATCATTGACGAGGTGCATCACGCCTTTCATCGCAGCCGTTTGGCCATTATTGCGGGCGCCGCTCTTGATGTCCTTCATCTGTTGCTCACTATAGGCCGCATTCTGGCCGGAGATTTTCGGGTAATTCGGCATCAACGGCTTGTCGCCTTTCGGGCCGTGACAGGCGTTGCAAGTTCTGTCTTTGTAGAGGGCGGCACCATCCGGTGCGGCAATGGCGGGGCTGGCGACAATCGCCGCAGCGATTAGAGACATTACAAATTTCATGGTTATTTCTCCTGGATGTGAAACGGGGAGCAGATTGACTCTGCTCCCCGATATTTGCCTTAAGTCAAATCAAGTTTTTGCTTACTTGACTTTCTTGGCGCCGTTTTGCTCAAGGTAAGTCTTGGCACGCAGACCGATGTCGGCAGCCTTGACCTGATATTGCCAGATCTGTTCAGACCACAGGTTGGCCTGATCCCAATCCTTCTTGGCAGCAGCCGCATCAGCTTTGGCCTTGGATTCCTTGATCTTGCCAAGTTGGTCGGTTGCATCTTCGACCATCGCGACGACATCCGGGAAGTCCTTGTAATTGACGCTGGTGATGTAACCCACCACGGAATCAATCACGACCTGGGTGTCAACAACCTTCTTCACAGTCGCCTTATAGTCGGCTTCGGTGTAGTTGGCTTTGGCAGCAGCCGTCGTTTTGGTCGGCTTCCAGCCCTTTGGCTTGACCAGCAGGTAACCCTGCATTTCAAGGTGCAGCGCGGAGCAGAATTCCGTGCAGTAGTACGGATAGACGCCTTCCTTGTCGGCCTTGAACTTGACGGTGACCGTCTTGCCTGGCTCGATGGACGCATGCACGTTGTAGGTCGAGACTGCGAAACCGTGGGTTT
>JAUYQT010000585.1 GCA_030697085.1 Azonexus sp.
ATCAGCCGGCATCAACACCGCTTCACGCGCCCGGCCACACGCCAACAATTTCGCCCGCAACACGCCCGGCAAGCAACCGCTGGCCAATGGCGGGGTGAGAAAAACACCGTCACGCTCGACAAAAACATTACTACGCGCCCCTTCTGCAACTTCGCCTCGCTCATTCAGAAAAATCACGTCAAATATGGACGAATTAAGCGGTAATTGACGTAGAGCGACATCATAAACAGCGCGTTCGGTTGTTTTGTGGCGACGCAGTGGATCTGTCGAATTGATCCGCACCTCAGCCAATTGGGCATAGCGCTCACCGGCTGGCTCTTCCGGCAGCGACAAAGCCTGCATTTCAACGTCACCTGATTTGGCAAGGGTAAGCCGGATGCGCCAGATACCTTCAGCCGGTTGCGCTGCGAGTTGCCGCTGCAAAGCAGGTTCGTCCAGCGAAAAGCCAAGCCAAGCAGCCGACCGCTGCAAGCGCGCCAGATGCCCGGCCAGATGCGGGTATCGTCCATGCTCCCGACGCAGGGTTTCAATCAACTTCAAACCCGGGTCGCAATCATATAAAAACCGTGCTTTCAGCAGGCACTCCTGCCACTCGGCTGCCGCCTGCGAATCCGCCACAATACCGCTGCCGATCCCGAGTTTACCTGTCTTGGCGGCGTTCAGCGTTAGCGTACGAATCGCCACATTGAGGCGGAAATCGCCGTTTGGCGCCAGCCAACCCATCGCACCGGTATAAAGACCGCGTGCAGTGAGTTCCAGATCTGCCGCGATCTGCATGGCACGAATTTTTGGCGCGCCAGTGATTGAGCCGCAAGGAAAAAGTGCCGAAAGTAGATCAGCAAATGCGCGCTCACTGACCTTGGCCGAGATTTCCGAGACCATTTGCCAAACCGTCGGGTAATCCTCAATCTCGAACAAGCGGTCCACCACCACACTGCCGTTATCGGCAACCCGCCCGAGATCGTTGCGCAGCAAATCAACAATCATCAAATTCTCAGCCTGATCCTTCTCCGATGCCCGCAGCATTGCTGGTGACGAGCTACGCGGTGCCGTTCCTTTCATCGGCCGGGTCACAAGTCGATCGGCATTCCGTTCGAGAAACAATTCCGGCGACAGTGAAAGCAGCCCTTGCTGCGCGTCGCCAATAAAGCCGCCATAGCGCACCGGTTGGCGCTGGCGCAGCCGGGCATAAAGATCAAGCGGCGCGCCAAACCACTCAAATTGGAGCGGAAAAGTAAAGTTTACCTGGTAACAATCGCCGTCAAAAATCAGCTGTTTTATCCGGTTGACCGCAGCAAAGTGCGCATTTTCCGAAATCAATGGTTGCAAGCCGCCAACGCCAGCCGCTCCATCGCCAAGCTGGGCCGCCAACCAGTCTTCCGCTTCAGCTGCTGACAAGGGAAGGCAATCAGCGAAGCGCCAGAACTTTGCCAGCGGACGAGAAACCAAGGGCTGCCAGTCCAACGGGGCAGCTTTCGGCTCCAGCAGGTAACCCAACTCATAATCCAGCGCTGCGACTGCCCAGCCCGGCTCCCGCGTCAGGCGAGCCAATGTATCGGCCAGACTCGCCGAATCCCAAGCGGACAAACAATCAATCAGCCCGGCAAAAAGCCAAGCGGCGGGTTCGCCCTCTGGCGCCCGCCGATCTTCAAAAAATGCGTAAAACGGGGGTTCTATTTGCGCTTCAGGAAAAATTCGAAGACGCGGTTTTCTTCCTTTTGCTCGAGCAGTTCGTTGCCCGTCTGTTTGGCAAAAGCAGGAAAATCCTTCAAAGCACCCGCATCAGTGGCCTGCACGCGCAAGACCTGACCCGACGCCATCTCGGCTAATGCCTTCTTGGTTCGGAGGATAGGCAGCGGACAGTTCAGCCCCTTGACGTCGAGATCGCGATCAAATTCCATGGTCGTTTATCTTCCTGATAAGACCGAACATTTTACCGTCAATTACGCTTTTCCTTGAGCTCCTCAAGGATCTGCCGCTTGAGCGCGCGAAGCCGCGCATCGATCACCGACATTTCGTAAAAATTAGCATCCCCCGCCCGTTGTGCCAGATCCAGCTGCTCTATCGCCGCCGCGGTCTGGCCCTGCAAGGCAAACGCCTCAGCCAACGCCTGATGCTGCTGTGCCTTACGCCCCAACCCGGCATAACTCTCAGCCCGCATCCTGTGCAATCGAACATCATCCGGGTAACTCTGCAGTCGCCCCTCGGCAAAACGCAAAGACTCGTCAAAATATTGCGCCCCAATCAGCGCTCCGCCATAACCATAGAGCAAGCCCATGTGCAGGGGGAAACGCACCATGGCATCGCGATAAATACTCAAACCACTGCTGACATCGCCCTTGGCCAGACGAATATCCGCCAGCAAGCGCTCAAGCATCGCCGCAGAAATCTTCATTTGCCGCGCCGCCAGTACTTCGCGCTCAGCGTCGGCCCAATTTCTGTCCCGATAAAAAGCATAGGCCAAGCCGTAACGCGCTGCCGCCTCGGCCGCAAATTTCTTCTCATGCAGCAAGGTTTCAAAATCCTTGATCGCATCGGCCGGCCTTCCCTGCATTGCCCGCAACTTGGCCCGTACCAACTGAAAATCGATGCTATCCGGCACCTGGCGATAGGCCAGCGCCTGTTCGCGATTCTGCATATCAGTCAAGCGCTCGCCAGTCAGCGGGTGAGTTCGGAGGTAGGCCGTCGCATTGTTCTCATAGAGACGAACAGCCTGTTGCAGACGCGAAAAAAAGGTGGACATGCCACGCACGTCAAAGCCGGACTTACGCAAAATATCAAAGCCCTGTCGATCCGCTTCGCGTTCAAAATCGCGGGAAAAAGCCAGTTGCGCTGAAAGCACCCCGGCCTGCGTGCCCATGATCGCCGCCCCGGCGACCTGGCCGCTCGAACGTGCCGCCAGCAGTGCCAAGCCCATCGCCACCATTGAGGCCATCCCGAGCTTTTTGGACTGAAAAACCTGGCGTGCAATATGGCGCTGCGTCACATGCGAAATTTCATGCGCCATCACCCCGGCCAGCTCCGACTCAGACTGGGCCGAAAGAATCAAACCTGTATGCACCCCGATATAGCCTCCCGGCATAGCGAATGCATTGATGTTCAAATCATTGATCGGAAAGAAAAAATAGCCAAAACCGGGATCGTTGCTAACAGCAACCAACTGCCCACCCAACTGATTGAGATAGGCTTCAACATCGGAATCGTCCAGATACGAAGGCTCCTGCCAGCGAATTTGGTGCATGATTTGCTGGCCGATTTTTTTCTCAGTACTGAGCGACAATTCATTACTGGCGACATCACCCAGTTCCGGCAACTCGTCGGCACGCACAGGGTGCAGAATCAGGGAACAAGCCAGAATACCGGCGACAAAGCGATGGGCAATATGCATGGTGCTATGATAGCGCAGCCCAAAAACCCGCCTTCTTGGCGAATCGTAACTTTTTGTGAATTCCTGTGACCAACCAGCCCCTTACCCACTTTGACAACGCCGGCCAGGCCCATATGGTCGACGTCGGCAGCAAACTTGAAACGGCGCGCGTCGCTCGAGCCACCGGCAGTATTTTCATGAAGCCCGAAACCCTGGCGCTGATTAGCGCCGGCAACGCCAAAAAAGGCGACGTCCTCGGCATTGCCCGAATCGCTGCCATTCAGGCCTCAAAACGCACGGGCGACTTGATCCCGCTTTGCCACCCGATTGCACTGACCCGAGTTGCCGCCGACTTCATCATCGACGAAGCACAAAGTGCAGTTCATTGCACGGTAACTGCGGAGTGCTTTGGCAAAACCGGGGTCGAAATGGAGGCATTGACGGCTACCTCAGTGGGTTTACTGACTATTTATGACATGACAAAAGCAGTTGACCGCGGCATGCGCATCGAACACATCCGCCTGCTGGAAAAATCAGGCGGAAAATCCGGTCACTGGCTTGCCGAATAGACCCTCAGGAAAATTTCCTTGCTTGAGTTACGCAGAAAATTACTAAAGGGCGGCACCGTCGCCACCCTGCTTTCGCCGCTAATTGGTACCGGCCTGCTCATACCAACCGGCCTTCTCGCCGCTGAGTGGCAGCGAAACGCCTT
>JAUYQT010000594.1 GCA_030697085.1 Azonexus sp.
CGCTCAACCCCGTAGAGTTTGCCGAAATAATCCAGGGCTTCGCCAGCGATCAGGCTCTGCTTCTGGCTGTGCAGATCGAAGAACTTGCGACGGGCGTGCGCCATGCAGCCGGCTTCGGTGAGGCCATTGGCCAGCAGTGCCTTGTAGCCTGAGTAATCATCGCAAATCAATGTGCCGCGCCAGTCACCCAGGAATTCCTGGGCGTGCCTGCCGGCACGGCTTTCAGCAAAGTCATAGATCACCGCCTTGGTCGGCTCGAAGGCGCCGATGCTGTAGGACCAGAGGTAGGCTCGATGCGTCTTGCCAGCCCCCGGATCAAGCATGGCCACCGGCGTTTCATCAGCATGCAGCACCCGATGCCCGAGCATCTCATCCTTCAGGGCATCGACCAGGGGCTGGAGGGCCACCCCGCATTTCCCTACCCACTGGGCGAGTGTCGATTGCGGAATGGCCAGTCCGGCTCGACCGAACATCGCTTCCTGCCGATAGAGCGGCAGATGATCGAGGTATTTGGCAATCAGCACCTGGGCCAGCAGTCCGCTGGTCGGGATGCCCTTGTCGATGACGTGTGCCGGAACCGGCGCCTGGATCAGCGTTTCGCATTGCCCGCACACCCACTTACCGCGGACGTGGCGCTCAACGCTGAAGACGCCGGGCGTGTAATCAAGTTTCTCGGCCACATCTTCGCCGATGCGCTTCATGCCGCAGCCACAGGAACAGACCGTGGATTCCGGTTCGTGATGAATGTCGGTACGCGGCAGATTCGTCGGCAGTGGCTGGCGTTTGGCTTGGCCTTTCGCCTTCGCTGGCGTTGCAGAGAGTTGCGCCAGTTCTTCTTCCATCGCCGCCAGGTCGGCATCGATGGTTTCATCGAACAATTGCCGCTGCTCAACCGGCCAGTGCTCGGTCTTGACGCCGAAGCGCCAGCGCTTGAGCATCGCCAGTTCATGCGTCAATTTGTCGATCTTGGCTTGGCGCCAGTCCAACTCGCGGTCTTTCTCGACCAGCAGGCGACGCAGTTCGTCAGCGCTGAGTTGGTCGAGGTTGGTGGGCAAGGACATGGCCGGCATGATGCCGACCGCCGCCCGATCTGACCATCGTGGACTTCCCCAATGGTGGACCGTCAAACAATCCAGCCATCGACGTGCTGCGCGGCATGAACAGCGACAGCGCGCGCAAGGTGCCCGCCGATGCGCCAACCGCATTCATCAAGCCGCGCTGGGCATAGCTGGTTCTGACCGACGAGGGTATTGACCGGCGTTACTACGAGTTATGCGCCCTGTCGGAGCTGAAGAACGCACTGCGCTCTGGTGATGTTTGGGTG
>JAUYQT010000670.1 GCA_030697085.1 Azonexus sp.
CGATGCTCACCAACTCGGAATTCCGCGGCAATGGCACGTTGACCGCAGCAAATTCAAAAAGGGCGCTTGACGTGGGCCAGCGCTGCACCACCTCAGTACGAAAATGGTAAAGCAACTGGCCGAGCAAGACCGCCAGCAGCAGCAAGGCGACAATGACGAAAGGCCAGACAGCGCGACGCGGCAACTCATCCTCAAAACTGCCGAGACCGTTACCCGCCAGCGTGCCGGCGGCCCAACGGCTGTAACCGGGGGCATCATTCAGTTCGCGGGCGGCGACCAAACCAGCTTCTCGGGCGGCCAGGGATGATGCTTCGGGCGTTTCGGGAGACTCCGGGAATTCAGGTGTTTTGGGCGCTTCAACAGACTCGACTCGCGCCTCATCGGGCAATTCGGCTGGCGAACTTGCCGCAGATGAAGAGGCCGGATATTCCACCGGCGCTTCGGCCGGTCTCTCCACCCCAGCCTCAGTCTCTGGCGGAGCGGTGATTTCGCTTTCTGCGACCCAAATACGATCCGGCGGCTCGTCAATATCCGCCACGTACACCGCCCCATCCACCGCGGGGGCCAGCCCTGACGCCTCCGGCTCTGGAGCCAGCTCCAATGCCACTTCGGGCTGAGCCAAGGCGGATGACTCCGCCACCCAAAAGGCTTCCGTCGACGGTGCGCTCTGCGCTGCATCCGGACTCACCGGCAGCGCATTGACATCCGGCTCCGTGGTCAGCAACTCATCAAAAGCATTGAAAACCGCCTGACAATGGCCGCAACGAACCTTGCCGGCCTTAAGCCGTAGCTGCTCGGAGGTAACACGGAAAACCGTGCTGCAAACCGGGCAGCGTGTCCGCATCAGGGTTTGACTCCGCTCAGGCAGACCCAGTCTTCACGCGTATCTGCCACCTGCAGCGGCAGCCATTGGGCGTAGATGGCGATAATTTCTTCGGCTTGCTCACGCAAAATGCCGGAGAGTGCCAAACGACCGCCAGAGCGGACATGGGCGCAAATAGCGGGGGCCAATACACGCAAGGGATTGGAGAGGATATTGGCCACGACAAGATCATATTCGCCGGCGACCGGTTCGGCCGAGTCGGCGAATAAGGCCGTCACCTCATTGCGCTCGGCATTGGCCCGGGCCGATTCCACGGCCTGCGGATCAATATCGACCCCGGCCACTCGACCCGCCCCCAAACGTGCCGCAGCGATTGCCAGAATACCCGAGCCACAGCCGTAATCGAGCACCGTACAAGCCGGGAAAACCTCGCGCTCCAACCACTCCAGACAAAGCCGGGTCGTCGGATGCGAGCCCGTACCAAAAGCCATGCCCGGGTCGAGAATCAGATTGATCGCCGCCGGATCAGGCGACTCATGCCAGGATGGCACAATCCATAAACGTTCAGAAACCCGAATCGGATCGAACTGCGATTGCGTCAACTGCACCCAATTCTGATCGGCCACGACCCCAATCGCGTAGCTCGGCGGCTCACTCAAGCCGATTGCAGCCGAGGCTTCAGCCAGCAATCGAGCCACATCGGCATCCGACTCAAGCAAGGCGACAACGCGCGAATGATCCCAACCCGGCGAATTAACCGAACCCGGCTCACCGAACTGCGGCCGCTCATCCGGTGTGCCGGCATCGGCATCCTCGATCGAAGCTGACAAGGCGCCAGCCTCCATCAAGGCATCGCATAAGGGATCAGCACTCGCCGCATCGGTCAGAAAACTGACACTTAGCCAGCCCATCGCTTACTTCTTCACTTCGCCCTGATCGGCGAGTTTTTGTTCGAGATAATGAATATTGGTACCGCCTTCGATAAACCGGGCATCGAGCATCAATTCCTGGTGCAGGGGAATATTGGTCTTGATGCCCTGAATGCTCATTTCGGACAGCGCAATCCGCATCCGGCGGATCGCCTGCTCGCGGGTATCACCATAAGAGATCACTTTAGCCACCATCGAGTCGTAATGCGACGGCACGGTATAGCCCTGATAGATGTGCGAATCAACCCGGATACCGGGGCCGCCGGGCGGGTGATAAAACTCGATCTTGCCGGGACAAGGCACGAACGTAAAAGGATCTTCGGCGTTAATGCGGCATTCGATCGAGTGACCACGAAGCGTAATATCCTTTTGCCGATAGCGCAGTTTTTCCCCCGCTGCGACACGAATCTGCTCCTGAACAATATCGACACCGGTAATCATCTCAGTCACCGGATGCTCAACCTGAACGCGGGTATTCATCTCGATGAAATAGAACTCGCTGTTTTCGTACAGGAACTCAAAAGTCCCCGCCCCGCGATAGCCAATCTTGCGACAAGCTTCGGCGCAACGCTCACCAATGCGCGAAATCAAACGTGCCGGAATATGCGGTGCCGGGGCTTCTTCAATTACTTTCTGATGGCGACGCTGCATCGAGCAATCGCGCTCGCCAAGGTAAATTGCGTTCTTATATTCATCGGCCAGAATCTGGATTTCGACATGGCGCGGCGATTCCAGGTACTTTTCCATGTAGACCGCAGGATTACCGAAAAAACTACCCGCCTCCTGGCGCGTCAGTTGCACCGCATTGAGCAAGGCCGCTTCCGTATGCACGACACGCATGCCGCGCCCGCCGCCGCCGCCCGCCGCCTTGATGATGACCGGATAGCCAACAGCTCGGGCGATACGAACGATTTCCTTCGGATCATCCGGCAAGGCGCCTTCAGAACCCGGCACGCAAGGTACCCCCGCTTCCTTCATTGCCGCCTTGGCGGAAACCTTGTCGCCCATCAGGCGGATAGTTTCGGCACGCGGACCGATGAAGACAAAACCGGAGGTTTCGACCCGTTCGGCAAAATCGGCATTTTCAGAGAGAAAGCCGTAGCCCGGGTGAATGGCTTCGGCATCGGTCACTTCAGCCGCTGAAATAATGGCTGGAATATTCAGGTAGCTGAGAGACGAAGGTGCTGGACCAATACAAACCGACTCGTCTGCCAGCTTGACGTATTTCGCGTCACGATCGGCTTCCGAATGCACCACCACGGTCTTGACACCGAGCTCCCGACAGGCCCGCTGAATGCGCAGCGCGATCTCGCCGCGGTTGGCGATGAGTATCTTTTCAAACATGGCCATATCAGCCGATCACGAACAGCGGCTCGCCAAATTCAACTGGCTCGCCATTGTCGAGGAGAATCGCCTTGATCACGCCGGAGGCATCGGCTTCAATTTCATTGAGCAATTTCATCGCCTCAATAATGCCGATCGTTTCACCCTGCTTGACCGTCTGACCGATCTTGACAAAAGCATCCGCACCTGGCGATGGGGAGCGATAGAAGGTACCGACCATCGGTGACTTGACGACGTGCCCTTCGGGCAATTCATCTTCGTCATCAAGATTCACTGAAGAAGCAAGCGGTGCAGCGGCAGGCAAAACGTATTGCTGCACCGGCGCCGTAGCAAGCGCACCGTAATGCTTGACGATGCGAACCTTTTCTTCACCCTCGGTGACTTCCAGCTCGGAAATACCGGACTCCTGTACGAGATCGATAAGTTTCTTGAGTTTACGCAGATCCATGGATGACTCCCTTCTGTATTGCGCCGCCTGGGCACAAAAAGCTGGCCGAAGCCAGACTATTCTTCAATGTTGAGTTTGTTAAGCAGAAATTCCAGGGCGAGCATGTAGCCCTGATGACCGAGACCACAAATAACACCGATGGCCAGATCGGAAAAATAGGAGTGCTGCCGGAAAGGCTCCCGCGCATGCACATTGGAAAGATGGACTTCAACAAACGGAATGGCCACCGCCGCCAGTGCATCGCGCAAGGCCACGCTGGTGTGCGTGTAAGCCGCCGGATTGATGATGATGGCGCGCACGCCTTGTTCGCGCGCCGCATGAATACGTTCGATCAAGGCGCCTTCGTGATTGCTTTGAAATGAATCCAGTTCAAGCCCCGCCGCTTCAGCCAGACGCGCCAGCCCAACGTTGATTTCAGGCAGCGTCATGCGACCATAATGGTCGGGCTCACGGCTGCCCAGCAGGTTCAGATTGGGTCCGTGAATAACCAGGATACGGGCTTTTTCAACGGGCTTTGAATTGGATTTTCGCTTCGTCATAGCTGCAAGTTTGCCGCACTTAGCCGCATTTTGTCTAGTCTACTCAGCAAGCAGGGCGCGCAACGCATCGGCCCGAATGCGCTCGCGCTGGCGCCCGTCACGGTGCTTCAGGTTCACCCTCTCTTGCTGCGGCGACAAAACTACCAGATTGGCATCGGCCGTATCGGTTTGAATCAGCAACACCGCTTCAACTCGCTCGTTGCGCGATTCGACATGGCGCACGTCAATGGCGCGATTGAGTAAAAATATCTCAACCTCCTTGGCGCTATCGGCAAACAGCAGGATATCAATCTTCGAATGCTCGCCGGCAGTCCCGTCGAGCACCGAGCCGGTGAGATAAGGCTGGAACTGGGCGAGCAAATCGAGCAACTCCAGCGCCGTATGGCGCAAAGCCTGAATCAGCTCGGCATGACCATCTTCCTGAAAAAGGCTGCGATAAGCCCGCAATTCAACCTCAACTTCGGCGTTATCGGGCAAAGCCGTGTGCTCGGGCAAACCCAGTTGCCGGGCCGCCTTGCGTTTGGCCTGGTGATAATCAGTGATGCCATCCTCGGCCATCAGGCGGGCGGCAGCACTGGCGATACTGGCCCGACTACTGAGGCTCGGGCGGAGGCTTTCATGGCGGGGCATGGCGGCTCGATCAGGGTAAAATCCTCGCCATTCTAACGGGTCTATGTGACATGCACATTCATATTCTGGGTATCTGCGGCACCTTCATGGGCGGCGTCGCCCAACTGGCAATTGCCAGCGGTCACAAGGTAACGGGCTGCGACGCCAACGTCTATCCGCCGATGAGCGACCAGCTTCGCGCCGCGGGCGTTGAACTGATTGAAGGCTTCGACCTTAGCCAACTGGCGCTGCAACCCGACACTTTCATCATCGGCAACGCCATTTCGCGTGGCAACCCGCTGCTCGAAGCGATCCTCGACCAAGGCTTGCCCTACATTTCCGGCCCACAATGGCTGGCTGAAAATATCTTGCAGGGGCGCTGGGTGCTGGGTGTTGCCGGCACGCATGGCAAAACGACTACCGGCTCGATGCTGGCCTGGATACTGGAAGACGCCAATATGCAGCCAGGCTTCCTGATTGGCGGCGTGCCGCTCAACTTTGGCGTTTCAGCCCGACTTGGTGGCACGCCATTCTTCGTCATTGAAGCCGACGAGTACGACACGGCCTTCTGCGACAAGCGCTCAAAATTTGTCCATTACCGGCCGCGCACGGTCGTTTTGAACAATCTGGAATTCGATCATGCGGACATCTTCGCTGATCTGGCCGCCATCGAAACACAATTTCACCACCTCGTTCGCACCCTGCCCGCCAGCGGCCTGATTGTTTCCAATGCCAGCGAAAGCAGCCTGAAGCGCGTCCTGCAGCGCGGTTGCTGGACGCCGGTCGAGCATTTCAACAACCCAAACGGCTATCGCGTCAGGGGCGACGATGCGTCTGGCGAGCTCATTCTGCATGGCGCCGACGGAGAAATCGGCCGCACCATCTGGCAACTCTCCGGCGAGCACAATCGGGCCAATGCCTGCGCCGCGCTCATTGCCGCCCGCCACGTCGGTGTGCCCTTCGACAAGGGGCTGGAAGCACTGGCCAAGTTTTGCAACGTCAAACGCCGCATGGAAGTCCGTGGCGAAGTGGCGGGCGTGACGGTCTACGATGATTTTGCCCATCACCCAACGGCCATTGCCACCACAGTGGCAGGTTTGCGTCGGAAAGTCGGCCAGGCGCGCATACTCGCCGTACTCGAACCGCGCTCCAACACCATGAAACTGGGCGCCATGAAGAGCCAGCTGCCGGATAGCCTGCGCGAAGTTGATGCCGCATTTTGTTATGCCGCCAATTTGGGCTGGGATGCCCGCGAAGCCTTGGCGCCGATGGGCGAACGGGCAATTGTCGAGGACAACCTGGAGCAGCTAGTGGACAAAATCGTTGCCACCGCCCGGGCGGGTGACCATATATTGGTCATGAGCAACGGCGGCTTTGGCGGCATTCACGGCAAGCTTTTGGCTGGCCTCGCCGGGTAATCGGACCGGCTGTGGGCAGGTGCGGGCTGACGCCTGCGGTCAACCACGAAAAATGGCTATTTTTTAGGCAATAAAAAACCGGCCGCCCCCTTAACGGGTCGCGGCCGGCTGCCGTTTCAGCATCAATCCACGCCCCGCGAGAAGCCAGGGTATGGACTGAAGATCGACTGATTAACGCTCCATCGACTCGACCACCGCCAACGCCGTCATGTTGACCAGGCGACGCACCGTGGCCGTGGCCGTCAGCACGTGTACCGGACGCGCCGTCCCGAGCAGGATGGGGCCAATTGTCACGCCTTCACCGCTGGTCATCTTGAGCAAATTGTAAGCAATGCTGGCCGCGTCGATATTCGGCATCACCAACAGATTGGCTTCGCCCTTGAGCGGTGATTCCGGATTGGCTTCGTGACGAATACTTTCGGAAAGTGCCGAGTCGCCATGCATTTCGCCATCAATTTCCAGTTCTCCAGCCGACAACGCTGAAACCATGCCCGCAGCGCGACTCATTTTCTTGGCCGACTCGGAAGCGCTGGAACCAAAATTGGAATGGGAAAGCAAGCCAACTTTCGGATGAATGCCGAAACGCTTGACCTGCTCAGCCGCCATCAAGGTCATCTCGGCGATTTGTTCGGCGCTCGGGTTCTCATTGACATGCGTATCGCAGATAAACAGCGAACGTGCCGGCAACATCAGGTAATTCATCGCCGCCAGCGTGCTAACGCCCTGACGCTTACCGATCACTTGATCGATCACCCCGAGATGATGACTGAACTGGCCGGTCATGCCACAAATCAGGCCATCGGCGTAACCCAGCTTCAACAACATGGCACCAATCAACGTCGGCTTGCGTCGCATATTTTCTTTGGCGATCGCTGGCGTCACGCCACGGCGCGACATTAGCTGGTGATACGCCGTCCAGCACTCACGATAGCGCTCGTCCGATTCCGGATTGACGATATCGAAATCGACACCCGGCCGGATACGCAGCTTGGCTTTTTCGAGACGATGTTCGATCACCCCTGGGCGGCCGATCAGAATCGGGCGGGCGAATTTTTCTTCGATAACCACCTGAGCGGCGCGCAACACGCGCTCATCTTCACCTTCGGCAAAAATGATGCGCTTGCCCTGAGCCTGACGGGCGGCCTGGAAAATGGCCCGCATGCCGACGCCGGTGTGATAGACGAACTCGGAGAGCTTGGCGCGGTAAGCGTCAAAATCGGTAATCGGGCGCGTTGCCACACCCGAATCCATCGCCGCTTGCGCCACGGCCGGGGCGATCTTGACGATCAGGCGCGGGTCGAACGGCTTCGGAATCAAGTATTCCGGGCCGAAAGACAGGTCGTGGCCAGGATAGGCCATGGCGACTTCATCGGTCACTTCGGCTTCAGCCAGTTCGGCAATGGCGCGAACGCTGGCCATCTTCATTTCTTCGGTAATGCGGGTAGCGCCGACATCGAGCGCGCC
>JAUYQT010000710.1 GCA_030697085.1 Azonexus sp.
GGATGCGTTGGGTGTGGCTGAGAGGCGCTTGGCATGTTGCCGGCGGCGATATTCGCGATAGGCATTGCCCGCTGCTTCGGCCTGTTTCGGCTCAATCAGCCCGATTTCGCCCGCCATTCGCAACAGCGCGATATTGCCCAGATTGCCGGTCAGGCAGGCGTGCTGGCTGGCATAACCGAGGACCAGATACTGGACGATGAATTCGACGTCGACGATACCGCCCGGGTCGTGCTTGAGAGCGAATTCCGTGTCGCTGTTGGAGGCGTGGGCATCGACCATTTTTTTGCGCATGGCCACAACCTCTTCCCGGAGCTTGGCCAGATCACGTTGCTGACAAAGAATTTCGCAGCGGATTTTTTCAAAACGGGCACCCACCGCCGGGTCGCCCGCGCAGAAGCGGGCGCGGGTGAGGGCCTGATGTTCCCAGACCCAAGCATTTTTTAGCTGGTATTCACGGAAGGAATCGACCGAGACGGCAAGCAGGCCGGAATCGCCATTCGGGCGCAGGCGCAGATCGGTTTCAAACAGTATGCCGGCTGAGGTCTGGCTCGACAGCCAGGTGTTCAGGCGCTGGCCGAGGCGGCTGTAGTTTTCGCCGGCTTCCTGGGCGGCGTCGTCATAGAGGTAAACCAGATCGAGATCGGAGGCGTAGCCGAGTTCCTTGCCGCCGAGTTTGCCGTAGCCGATGACGGCAAATTTTGGCGTTTCACAATGGCGATTCTTGATCTTGCTCCAGCATAGCGGCAATGTTTCCTGGACGATGGTATCGGCCAGTTCGGTGAGGTGGTCGGAGAGTGTTTCGATGCTTTGCAGGCCGGCCAGATCCTGTGCCAACAGGCGGAAAGCCTGCGCGTGATGGACTTCGCGCAGGATGTCCATTTCACGCTCGGTATCGTCGGCGTGATCAGCCAGGTTTCGCCGCAGACTTTCACGGAAGTCGACCCAGTTGGTGGCGATTTCATAGAGCCGGGGGTCGAGCAGTTCGTCGAGCAGCAACGGGTAGCGGTTGAGGTATTCCGCCGCCCAGGTTGAGGTGCAAATCATGTCGGCCACCCGCCGTAGCGCCATTGGGTACTGCTGTAACAGGGCGAGGTAAGAGCCGCGCCGGGCAATGCTTTCGAGGAAATTGAGGCCGCGCACCAGGGTGATGTCCGGGTCGCAGGTTGCGCCAGCGGCTTCAATCAGGCGTGGGCCGACCGCATCAAAACGCAAGCGATTGCTGCTCGGTAACTGCAGGTAGCGGTTGGAAAGGCGCAACTCGGCGAGGCGCGCAATGGCATCTTTCGGCCGACGGTAGCCGAGATTGCCGAAGGCTTCAATCGCCGTATCTTCATCGAGCTGGTTCATCCACAGTCCGGTGAGCGGATGTTCGCCGGCTTCCGGGTCGGAAAAAACTTCCTCGAAGTGTTTGCTCACTTTATTGCGGTGCTCGTTGAGTACGGCGAGCATCGCCGGCCAATCGGCAAAATCCATGCTGCGGGCAATGCTCGCCTGGGCGGCGGCATCGACTGGCAACATGTGCGTTTGCTGGTCTTCGACATACTGCAGCCGATGTTCGAGGCGGCGCAGAAAAACGTAGGCTTCTCGTAACTCACACTCGCTTTCGGGTGGGATCAGCTTGCGCTCGGCCAGTAGTTTGAGCACGGAAAGCGTCGGCCGGATCTGCAGCGCCGGGTCGCGTCCACCGCGAATCAGCTGGAAGACCTGGGCCAGGAATTCAATCTCGCGAATGCCGCCGGGGCCAAGTTTGACGTGATCAGCCATGTCCTTGCGCGCCACTTCGCGGCGAATTTGCGCGTGCAGGTCGCGCATCGCATTGATCGCGCCGAAATCAAGATATTTGCGGAAAACGAAGGGGCGCGAAATTCGCCGCAGCGCCAGCATCCATTCGCCCAGTGAGGCACCGTCGGCGTTGGCGCCGCAATTCATCACCCTCGATTTGATCCAGGCGTAGCGTTCCCACTCGCGGCCCTGGGTAATGAAATAGTTTTCCAGCGCGTCGAGCGAGCAAACCAGCGGGCCGGAATCGCCATTCGGGCGCAGCCGCATATCGACGCGAAAAACCTGACCATCGGCGGTCAAATCACCCAGGGCGCTGATGATGCGTTTGCCCAGTCGGGTGAAAAAGTCATAGTTCTCGATACTTTTTTTGCCGTTGGTGTCGCCTTCTTCCGGGTAAACGAAAATGTAATCGACGTCAGAAGAAACGTTCAATTCGCGCCCGCCGAGCTTGCCCATGCCGATAACCAGCAGGCGCTGAGCGTGGCCGGCCCGGTCGAGCGGCTCGCCATAGGTGGCGACGAGCTGGCGATGGTAATAGTCGAGGGCAAAATTGGTCGTGACATCGGCCAGCAAGGTCATGCTTTCGACGATCTCGGCCAGTGGCGCCAGGCCGCATAGGTCACGCAGCACCAGATGCGTCATGGCACGCTGACGCAGCCGGCGCAGCGCCGATTTAACCGCGTCGTCATTGGCGAAATCCTGCTTCAGTGGATGCAGCAGCAGATCTTCCGAGAGCGGTTGCCGCCAGGTGGCGAGCAATTCCGGGATCATCTCCGGATGCGCCTGCAACTGGTTGGCCAGATAGCGGCTGTGGTCAATGGCGGGCTGCCAGCGGGGGTCAATAGTGTTGTTCATGGATTGCTCAATCGGCGGATTTGCCGAAAAGGATAGAATGCCGGTCTTGGCTAATTTTCGATTGTAGTGATCTATCCTCCCTTTTGGCAAAACGGTTTGTCAAGTGACTAAGGCGCAGGACCGCGCCCAACTCCGCAGCGCGATTTATCACCGGCTGCACTGGCTTTGGCCCGTGCTGGCCCGGCCGGCGTTCGCCCGTGCATTGCGTGGGCTGGGCTGGGGGCTGTTTTTTGCCTGGCTGGTTTTTGTCGGGCTGGTGCTGGCCTTGCGCTATGTGGTGTTGCCCAAAGTAGCCGACTATCAGGTCGAAATCGAGCAGGCGGCAACGCGAGCCGTCGGTCAACCGGTAAAAATCGGCAAAATTGAAGCACGCTGGGAGGGTTTGAATCCCGATCTGGTACTCAATGATGTGCAGCTACTTGATCAAAATGGGGTGCAAACTTTCTCGCTGAACCGGGTGGAAAGCGTACTTTCCTGGCACAGCTTGTGGCGTCTGCAACCCAGCTTGTCGCTGCTGGTTATTGAAGGGCCGGTGCTGCATGTGCGGCGCGATATCGATGGCCGAATCACCGTTGCCGGCATGGCCACCGAAGGCGAGAGCAATCCGGCATTTAACGAGTGGCTGCTGGCGCAAAAACACATTCGCATTCTTGATGCGACGATCGTCTGGGATGACCGCTTGCGCCAGGCGCCGCCGTTGGTGTTGGAGGATCTGCAATTTGGGCTGGACAACAACGGTCGTCGGCATCGCTTTGGTCTTTCAGCCGCACCGCCGGCGGCGCTGGCGGCGCGGATCGATCTGCGCGGCGAGGTGATGGGCGATATCGGTGAAGCGCTCGACAGCCTTGCCGGCAAGATTTTTCTCGAACTTGATTACGCCGATCTGGCCGGCTGGCGCAGCTGGGTTGATTACCCGGCCTATTTGCCGCAGGGGCGCGGCGCCCTGCGGCTTTGGGGTGACTTCAAAGAGGGCGCCGGCAATCTGACGGCCGATGTGGCGCTGGAGGAGGTGCACATTCGCCTCGGCCACAAATTGCCGGCGCTCAATCTGGCCAGTATGCGCGGCCGGCTGGAAGGCGCTTATAAAAAAGATGGCGAGTGGCAGCTTGGCGGGCGCGGTGTCGAATTACGCACCGAGCAAGGCATTCGGGTGGCGCCTACCGATTTTCATCTGGCCTGGCGCCACAATCCGCAGACGGCTGCGGTCAACGGCAATTTAAGTGCCAATTTCCTCAATCTCGGCGCCCTGGCTAGCCTTGCTGCGCACTTGCCACTCGATGCGCAGAGCCGCGCCTTGATGCAAAGCTATCAACCGCAGGGTCAAATTTCTGAACTACGCGCCAGTTGGGGGCTGGAGGGCGAAGCCTTGAAACGTTATTCGCTGA
>JAUYQT010000743.1 GCA_030697085.1 Azonexus sp.
AGAAAAAAGCAAAGAATACAGCGACAATTAACATATTGATTTAATTACTGTTGTTTGTTCTGGTTTGTTTCTGTTGGTTGCTTCCCACTGATTTAGGTTCTGGCGCCGAAAGGTGTGAGGGTTCGAGTCCCTTCCTGGCACCAATAATTTTAGGTTTATTTATTAAAATCATTCGCTTAGTTGTTTTTTTGGAATTACCCCGTGGTGCTTTAGTGATACTACTGGGGTATATTCCACGATTATCAAACTGAGCCCTCCCATCAAGGTGCACGTCAAATATCGGTTGACGCGAAAAAGTCTTCAACAAAACATTGGTTTTGTCGGAGGATTATGCGTATTAAATTAACCCGACTTCAGCGCTACTACCTGTATTACACAGGGAGTTTCCTGCTTTTTATCCTCGCCTTGGCAGCGCTTGAGCAGCACGGCATGCCGCCACGCTGGATCGGTTATTCCTTCCTTTTTTTCACCATTTCGATGTATGCCGCGATCGGTATCGCGAGTCGCACTTCTGATGTCTCCGAATATTACGTAGCCGGTCGCCGGGTGCCTGCGTTTTTTAACGGCATGGCAACCGGGGCAGACTGGATGAGTGCGGCATCCTTCATGGGGCTGGCCGGGACACTTTATCTTTCCGGTTTTCAGGGACTGGCTTACGTCATTGGCTGGACCGGTGGTTTTGTTCTTGTAGCCCTGCTGCTTGCCCCTTATCTGCGGCGCTTCGGTCAATACACCATTCCTGATTTTCTCGGGGCTCGTTACGGCGGCAATGCTATTCGGCTGGTGGCTGTCGGGGCGGCGGTACTGGCCTCATTTGTATATGTGGTTGCCCAGATTTATGGGGTCGGGGTCATCACCAGTCGCTTTGTTAGCCTGCAGTTCGAGATCGGTGTTTTTGTCGGCCTGGCGGGGATACTTGTTTGTTCTTTTCTCGGTGGCATGCGGGCCGTGACCTGGACGCAGGTTGCGCAGTACGTCATTCTGATTGTGGCTTATGTGACCCCGGTCGCCATCCTCTCGTACAACGTGACCGGAAATCCGTTGCCACAAATGGTGTATGGACAAGTCATACAAGAAATCACAACTCTCGAAAACAAGGTTTTCGATACACCGAGTGAAATTGAGGTTCGTCAGCTTTACCGTGATCGGGCAGATGTCTACGCCCAGAAAATCATGCAGCTACCGCAGTCGCTAATTCTTGAGCGGGAACAGTTATCCACCGAAATAAACCAGTTAAAAGCCAGTGATGCCCAGATGAAGGACATCGTTGTTCTTGAGCGCAAGAGGCGAGATTTGCCTCATGACCCCGAGCAGGCTCGCGTGCGTTGGGAAAATGCCATGTTTTTGGCCGTTGACCGCAGCAAACCACCTGTGCATCACAGTGAAGCGTTTCCGGGGAATGAAAGCGAGCAGTGGACGTTACGCATCAACTTTCTCGCATTGATTTTCTGCCTCACTGTCGGCACAGCCGCCTTGCCGCACTTATTGATTCGTTACTACACGACGCCGACTGTGAGTCAGGCGCGCGATTCGGTTTTTTGGTCCCTGCTTTTCATCATGCTTCTCTATATGACAGCGCCCGCCTATGCCGCTTTCGCCAAGTTTGAAGTCCTGTCACATCTGGCTGAAATTCCTATCGCCAAGCTGCCGAGTTGGGTGGCGGCGTGGACCAAGGTCGGGTTGGTCAGTATCGAGGACATCAATCGTGATGGCATTCTTCAACTGGCTGAG
>JAUYQT010000796.1 GCA_030697085.1 Azonexus sp.
TCGGCAGCGCCAAAACTTGAAGGCCGCAACCGCCTCGAAGAACGCGATTTCGAGGTGACACAGATGGGGTGGAGCCGGAAGATCAGCTTTTGAAGCAGGACGGCAGCCGCGTCACCACCTTTTAGTAGGCGGCACGGCGGCAAGCTAACGCATCAGGCCATCAAGCAATTTGATGAAGTTTCGCTTTGCCTTGTATTGCTGACGCAACGCCGCCAAGTAGTCAGCAAAGGCCGGCGACTGATTTTGCGCCTTCATCAAGCTGCCGACCTTGGCAATCAGCGTGGTTGCTTCTGCATAGGCCGTATTGTTGGTTTGCTCGACAATAGGCGGCACCACACGGCGATAGAGGCAGATGGCATCGATCGGGCGCGAGGGGGCCAGGTTTCCGGCCAGCGTAATGAGCAGGTGGCGCTGACAGATACCTGCATGCGCGACCAACCAGGCCTCTTCCAGATCCTGCTCCCACAGGGCGATTTCCAGGCGCAATGAATAATCGGGCGCCGAAGCTTGCGGCTTCCAGCGAGTTGTCTCACTAGCCGCCTGCGTGATTGCTTCGCCCACCCGGACCAAGGCGCGATAACGCTGTTCCGGCCAGCGGCCGAGCTGGCCCGCGACGGCATGCAGCTTCTCGTAGTGGTCGAGCTTCGGCTGCTCCTCGAACTGAATCCAGGTCAGTTGCAGCGCTTCGTCATGGCGTTGGCGCGCCAGGTAGGCCGCCACCAGAAAGTCACGCAGGCGGTTGTCGGGCCGCTCGGGGAATGCCTCCAGGCCGCGCTCCGCCCAAGCCAGCGCCGGCTCCGGCTGCCCGGCCTTGCTCAAGATCTCGGCGATATCAAGATAACGAAAGGCTGATGAGAGATCCTGCGCCTTGATCGCGACCAGTTCGTCGACATCACCACTGACTTCAGCCAAAAAAATCATGATGCGAGTCAGCTTTGCCCGACGATAATCGTAGCCCCGTTTGGCGTCCGGCGGTTTGAGCTTGTGCCACTCGGCCTCCGCCAACTCGCGATAGTGGCGCAAGCCTTCCTTGCCGAGGACGTCGCCATACTTGGCCACCTCAAAACTCCAGATACCCAACGGTAGCGTCGTCTCCAACTGGAAAAGGCGCTCGGCCAAGTCGCAGGCGTCCACTCGCGCCAGGGTGCAGGCTTTCAGATGCAATTCACCCAGGCCATGCACGATGCCGCTGATGTCGTCGCTGGAATCGTCAATATGCTCCAGTGTATTTTCGATTCGCTCAATGGCATATTCGGCAAGTTCCACCAAGGCGGCTGCGCTCTCGGGCTTGAGCAATTCCGCCAGCGAATCTGCCACCTGCTCGATATTGCAGGAGAAAGAACGGGCCTCCCGCCAATCGATATACCGATCGATACAGGTTGCGTCATCGATGACCCGCCGGAAAGCCTTGGCCGCTTTCCCGCCACCACCGCTACGCGCCGCTTTTAGCAACAACGACTGATACAGCCGGTCATCACGCTGCGCCACCTCCAGCAACAGTTCGACCAGACTTTCCGCGGCTTGCTGGCTCAGATAGGCGGTGATATCCCGCCACGGATCAGGCCTCTTCTTGCCGGATGCTTCAGCCGATTTCGGGCTAGCCGAACTTTCCGCCAGCCATGCCAAGCCAACGGCGACGCAATGTTTGCAGAAATAGCCATCGGCGGCCCGTGGGCAAGTACAGTCCCAGGCGAGATCGTCGTCGACAAGCGATAGTTCGACCTGATAGGTTTCGCTACCATCGACCCGGGCCGTGATTTTGTCATCCGTAACCTGCAAACGATCCACCGTGCCATCGGCGAAATACGCTTCGCCCCGCTGAAAAGCAGTGGTGCCGGCCATCTCTTCAAGACTGGCCCGGGTAATCAGTTCATTGAGCATTGTTCTGTTCGTCCATCTTGCGGCAAACCTGCCGCTCGCGTTTTGCTGCCCGGCATGACATCGACCAACTTGGCGGCATCTTTTTTCTCCACCCTACAAGGTAAAAAAATCTCTAAAAACCAGGTCAGCACGGCGCGCCGGAATAAACGGAGCGCTGCGAAAAAACTTAGCGTGATGATGGCGACCAACAGGAAACCAAATAGCAACTCTTTGCCATCGCTCCAGGCGTCGACCGTCGGTGAGAGCAACTTGGCGGCGCCGAATGCCGCGACCAACAAACTAACGCTGGAAACCACCAGGCCCATGACGCGCGAAGCGATCAGCGCCACCTGATCGGCGCGGGCAATCAGTCGGGCGATCCACAAGCCGTTGATGCCATCAGTCAGCAGCATGCCGAGCATAAACAATACAGCGAGCAGCCGCCAAACCAGGTGGCGGTCAGGGCGAAAAACACAGCTTGCGAAAGCGTGTCAAAGGACAGTGCGAACAGTGCGCCGACCAGCGCGATCAGCGCCGGATGAGAAACCTGGCGAAAATTGCCCAGCCAGCGCCCCTTGAGGCCGACCGGCTGGACCATTTGATCCGGCCCGGCACGCAGCACGGCGGCCAGATTGAGACTGCCCAGGGCGATCAGGAAGGCGATGGAAATCACCGAACCGAGCAGGCCAAACCATGCCGGCACCGCCCATTGCCCGGCGATGGCCGAAACGCCGAGAGCAATCGCCATGACCACGGCACCATGACCGAGCGAGAACAGCGTGCCGCAATAGCGCGCCAGCCGTGGATTGCGGCGCGCGTTGTAACGAGTAAGACCGTCGATGGTGGCCAGATGATCGGCATCGAAACCGTGCTTCATGCCGAGCACAAAGGTCAAGACAAGAAGCGACAGCCCATCGGATGGTAAATTTTCCATGGCATTTATATGAAAGCGTCAATAATTTTCACTACGGGCTGACAAGCTTCAAACAGGAACTTTCCAGTCGAGATCGCGGTGGCGGGCAAGGTGGCGCGGCGTCCAGGAGTGCGGCATGTGCGTCACGAAATGATAGCGCGCGACATGGTACGAAGGGTCGAAACCATAAAAATTACCGTCAAGGTGCATTTCCTGCAACTCTTCCTGACGATAGGCAGCCAGCGGCTTGATCGCATCATCATGTAAACGCTGCTCCCGCGTGGCGGCGAGGCGCTCGGCAAGATCAGGCGCAAAAAGCACCACTGCCTCTTCATTCACCGCATCGGCGATGTCAAATTCGATGCTGATTTGGTGATTGCGCCGGCTCAATTCGCAATAAAGACGCTGCGTCAGGCCATTAAAGCTGTGCCTAATGAATAAAAGGCGCATACCAATCGGGTTTCTTCAGGCTATGCCAGAAACCTGACCGCTCTCGGAGCAAGCCTTGGCGGGAGAAGTTTTTCCATCTGGCATCGATCTATGGCTTTCTGGGTATTTTTCAGTTGACGGGATATCGCTACGATGATCTTCAAGAAAAAATAACTGGGGGTATCCGAATCATGCAAATCCAACGCAAAGCTGCAAAGCCGCAGCGCCCTGCCGTTCGACTGGTGCGACCGGAATTCACTGCGGCAGTCCGCTATATTGATGGTCGCCGCGATATTTTTCGCGTCGTCAACGCCGATGACATGGCCGATGCCCGGGCGCTGGTTCTCTCCGAACTGGGCGAGGTACGTAGCCTGGTCATTGCGCTGCGTCACTGAGTCAGCCTCAACAAATACGTGGTAACTGTTCGCCGGCAGCGCTTTTTCCTGCAGCATTATGCCGCCCCCGGATTGCTGGGCGATTTCGTTCAAGGGGGTGGCCAAACCGCCGCACGTCGGGTCGCGCAGCACATGCAAGTCAGCACCGCTATCCCGCATCGTCGCAATCAGGCCATGCAAGGCCGCTGAATCGTCTTCACCAATAGCGCCGTCTTGCCCGAACCTGGGCCGCCCCCTGCGCGATACTGCCGCGCGTTACCGCATCGAAGCAAAAGGCCATCGCCTCCGGCTCAACGGATGACAGACGGCTGATCTCCAGCGCCACCCGCTTGACCCGCCGGGCTTTTTCGCGGAGGCGGTTTCTTCAACCAGTTGCAGGACGCCCTCGGCCAGAGACATTTCATGCATGGTTCAATACCGGCGCAGACGGCAAGCAAGGTTCGAGATGGGGATGACCAGCGCCTTAAACCGTGGTCAGCAGCGACAACTCACGCTCCAGCAGCGCCTCATCACCCAGATTAAGGGCGACCAGCCGCCGCAGGTGGGTCACGCTATCAAGGTCGATTTCAACACAGGCGAGTCCGTAGTACGGGCCTTGATGGTGCACGATGGTAGATTCCATACGGATCACCGCGCCAGCGTCGTCAAGCTGAACTTTCAGCGTGCAACCAGTACCCACGGTGACAAATAACTGACCTTTCGGCCGGATCAAAGCGCCTTTCAGCGAAAGATCAACCAGTTCGACCGCCAACTCACCGTCGGGAAGAAAAAGACGCGCCTGGGCGGCGAAGTGAACACGCGAAAACTGGCGGCGATTCTGGCTCATCTTTGTCTCCTGCTGTTATTTGCCTTTAATGTTACCCCAAAGCAGTTTATGCAATTGCATCTGGAAGCGCACATTGAGGCCGTCTTCAAGGATCCACTCAGCCAGCGCCCGCGCTTCAATCAAACCCTGGGCCGGCGAGAACAAAACCGGGCAGAGGCTGTCCAGTTGGCGCTGATGCAAGACCTGCCGGGCCCACTCGTAATCGGTGCGCGAGGCGATGACGATCTTGATTTCATCACACGGATTAAGCAGCGCCAGATTCTCCCAGCGGTTCTTTGCCGACTCAGCGGAATCGGGTGCCTTGAGATCCATTATTCGCGCCACGCGCGGGTCGACCGCAGCGATATCAAGGGCGCCGGAGGTTTCCAGTGAAACATCGTAGCCGGCGTCACACAGCGCGCTCAACAAAAGCAGGCATTCCTTCTGCGCCAGCGGTTCACCGCCGGTAACGCAGACCTGACGGGCTGGATATTTAGCGACTTCGATCAACACCGACTCAAGCGTGGCCGGTTCGCCCCCGGTAAAACTATAAGTCGTATCACACCAGCTACAACGCAGTGGGCAACCGGTCAGGCGCACAAAAACCGTCGGCAACCCCGCCCGCGAAGCTTCTCCCTGCAGGGAGAAGAAAATTTCCGTCAGACGTAAGGCCACTTATTTTTTCTTCAGGCGCTGCTGGGCAGTTTCGGCGGCGGGCGCCGTCGGATATTTGGCGATCACCGTTTCCAGCGCACGCCTCGCGTCCTTGCTGTTACCCAGCTCCTGCTGGCAAGTAGCAATCGCCAGCCAGGCATCCGGCGCCTTGGCGCTCTCGGCATATTTGGTCGTGACAACACCTTGCGCTTCAATCGCCTTCTTGCAATTGCGCTGGGCGTACCAGGCATTGCCCAGCCAATATTGGGCATTGGGCGCCAGTGAACTGGCCGGATATTTCTCGACAAAAACCATAAAATCAGCGGCGGCTTCCTTGTATTTACCGGCTTTGAACTGACTCAAGGCGGCTTCGTACTCCTGCCCTTCTTTGGCCGGATCAGCCGCAGAAGCAGAATTTTGCCCATTTTCCGGGTTGACCGCAGCCGTCGTCTCAAACTTGCGCAAACGGGTATCGAGATCGACGTAAAAATCCTGCTGGCGTTTTTTTGCAGTTTCCAACTCGAAATTCAAAGTTTCAAGCTGACCACGCAGACGGGATATCTCATCTGCCTGGCGCTGAATCTGACTCGACAGCTCCAGCTGGGCCTTGGCCTGCTGGTCAAAACGTGCCTCCGCCTTGATCTTTTGGTCAGCGATCTGGCGACGCGCT
>JAUYQT010000804.1 GCA_030697085.1 Azonexus sp.
ACTGTGGGGGCGCTACTGGATTTTTGCCCACAACGGCAACTTGCTCGATTTCAAGCCAGATCTGGATGGCAGCTTTCTTCCCGTCGGCCTGACCGACAGCGAACACGCTTTTTGCTGGTTACTGCAAGAACTTCGGCAACGTTTCGGGAGCACAGCACCAGAGAAAGCACCACTCTTCGCCGCACTGCATGCCCTGACGCTGGAAATCGCCAACTATGGCGAATTCAATTTCCTGCTCTCGAATGGCGACTGCCTGTTTGCACACGCCTCAACCAAGCTCAGCTACCTTATCCGGCAGGCACCTTTCGCCCAGGCACACCTGAAGGATCAAGACATCACGGTTGACTTCAGCGACGTGACGACACCGGATGATCGTGTCGCCGTCATTGCCACACTACCGCTGACCGATAACGAACCGTGGACAAGCTTGCCGGCCGGTACCCTGTGGTGGTTTGAAGAAGGCGCCCCCGTGAAAACACTAGAAACACGCCCGGGGCCGGTCAAAAAATCCGTTTGACCATCCAGCTCGCTCGAACCCAAACACGACCCGAAGCCAACCAGGATAAATACCGACTTCGACGCGGCGACGAAGTATCAATTTCACGGTTATTTCCGCGTCGACCGCAGTGCCAACTCTTGACCCCATCGTCGCAGAGCCAGGCACTTATTCGCTGGTCGCAGTGCTCTCCGCAGTGCTCTCCGCCGTGTTCTCTTTTGGCGCCGGCTTGGAGACCAGACGCGCCGCCAAAATTCCAACTTCATAAAGCAGACACATCGGGATCGCTAGCGAAAGCTGTGAAACCACGTCCGGCGGCGTTACAACCGCCGCCACGACAAATGCGCCCACAATGAAATAGGAGCGCCACTCCTTGAGCTTTTCGACCGTGACCACGCCCATCTTGACGAGCACAACGAGGGCTACCGGCACTTCAAATGCCAAGCCGAAAGCAAGGAACATCGTCATCACGAAAGACAAGTAAGCCTCGATATCTGGCGCCGGGGTAATGCTCTTCGGGGCGAAACTGGCAATGAAGTGAAATACCTGCCCGAATACAAAGAAATATCAAAAAGCCATGCCCATCAAAAAGAGCAAGCAGCTGGAAACAATGATTGGAATACCGAGACGCCGCTCATGGGCATACAAACCCGGTGCAATAAAGGCCCAAACTTGATAAAGAATAAATGGCATGGCGAGCACAAAGGCAACCATCGCCGTCACTTTGAGCGGCACCATGAATGGCGTAATAACGCCAATCGCGACCATCTTGGTGCCTTCCGGCAAAGCGCTGGTGAGCGGCGCCGCGAGAATGTCGTAGATCTCGCCAGGACCAGGATAAAGACAGAGAATACCCAACATTACAGCCACCGCAATCAGGCTACGCAACAAGCGGTCGCGTAATTCAACCAGGTGGGAAATAAAGGAGTCTTCCGTCGGCGAACTTGTCTCTGAATGACTCATAGGACGGGCTTGCCGATTGTTTCCGTCGCACCCGAGGCATTCTTGCCCACTTCCCTGGTCACAGATTCAAGCTCGCCAACGGCTGCCTGAACCGGTGTTTCAATCGCACTACGTGCGGTTTGAAACTCCTGGCGCACGGAATCTTGAAGCGTACGGGCCGAATCTGTCACTTCAGTCTGCAGTTTTTTAAGCTCATCCAGCTGAATTTCCCGGTTGATATCGGATTTCACATCATTGACATAGCGCTGCGCACGACCCAGCAAGTGGCCAAGCGTGCGCGCAACCTTCGGCAAGCGCTCCGGCCCGATAACGACCAGCGCAACAATGCCGATCAGCATGAGCTCGGAAAAACCAATATCAAACATGGATGACGTCTATTGTGCCGAGCGGAATCCGCTCGTGGGTCGCAAGGACTAGGATTTTGTTTTTTCCTTGACTTCAACATCAATGGTCTGACCACTCACCTGTTGTGTCGGCTTATCAACCTGATCCTCGGCAGATTTTTCGGCATTCGGGTCCTTCATGCCGTCTTTAAAACCCTTAACCGCACCACCCAGATCGCTGCCCACATTACGCAACTTCTTGGTACCGAAAACCAGCATGACGATGACCAGAACGACCAGCCAGTGCCAAATAGAAAAACTGCCCATAATTCTCTCCTAAAGGCGCTTGAGCATGGGCCCGACCGGGTCGGGACCACCCACAATGTGCATATGCAGGTGAGGCACTTCCTGATTGCCTACACGACCTGTGTTGATAATGGCGCGAAAGCCATCCGGACTTCCCTGCGCCGTTGCGATTTCGTTGGCTTTGACCAGCATCTTGCCCAACACGAGAGTATCTTCCACCGTTGCCGTGGCCAGCGAAGTAATGTGCTTTTTCGGAATCACCAACAGGTGGACCGGGCGTTGTGGCGAAAGATCCTTGAAGGCAAGGATATCATCGTCCTCAAATACTTTTTGGCAGGGAATTCCCCCCTCGACAATCCGGCAAAAGATGCAATCGCTCATTTATTGCCCCGAGCCGCCTTTTCGTCAATGCCGGAAATGCCTTCACGGCGGCGCATTTCCTGGGAGACATCCTCAATACTCAAGCCATAAAAAGCAAGTAACACCAGTACGTGATAAATCACGTCAGTCGATTCCCAAACCACTTTCAGGCGTTTGCCCTCCTTGCCGGCCATGATCAACTCGGCGCACTCTTCACCGATTTTTTTCAGGATCGAATCCGGCCCTTCGGAAAAAAGTTTAGCCGTATAGGATTTTTCCGGGTCAGCATTGCGACGGGAAGCGAGCGTCTCGGAGAGACGATGCAGGATGTCATGCGTACTCATTTTG
>JAUYQT010000810.1 GCA_030697085.1 Azonexus sp.
GGCGCGTTGTGCCGATGGTTTGGGCATGCTCGTTGAGCAGGCGGCGGAAGCCTTCTTCATCTGGCGTGGAATTCGCCCGGCAACGGCAACCGTGCTGGCTGAATTACGCACAGCGCTCATGGCATGAAGACGCTGGGCCGCTGGGTTAAATGGACCTTGCTTGGCCTGATCGGGCTGTTTTTTGTCTGGCAACTCTGGCTGCTCGGCTGGGTCTTGCTCTGGAGCTGGGTTGATCCCGGTACGACGCGTTTCATGGAAATTCGCCTGGCGGAGTTGCGTGAGAAAAATCCGGAGGCTCGGTTAAAGAAAATATGGCTGCCTTACGAACGCATATCGATACATCTGAAACGAGCCATTATTGCTTCCGAAGATGCCAAGTTCGTCGATCATGAAGGTTTCGACTGGGAAGGCATACAGAAGGCGATGGAAAAAAATCAGAAAAAAGGTCGCTTTGTGGCGGGTGGCTCGACCATTACTCAGCAACTGGCCAAGAATCTATTTTTGACGCCCAATAAATCCTATTTCCGTAAGGTGGAAGAGGCGATCATTACGCTGATGCTGGAAAGCCTGTGGAGCAAGCAGCGGATTTTCGAGGTTTACCTGAATGTGATCGAGTGGGGAAATGGCGTCTTTGGTGCCGAAGCGGCGGCTCGCCACTATTACAACATCAGCGCCGCCCAGCTCGGGCCGGAGCAAGCGGCCCGGCTCGCCGGGATGGTGCCGAACCCGCGTTTTTACGACAGAAATCGTAATGCGCCGGGTTTGGGCCGTAAGAGCGGGATCATTCTCAACCGTATGCCTGGGGCTGAGGTGCCCTGAGGCTCAGGGCTGGTTCGTCATTGACCATGCCGATTGGAGGCGCCGGCAGGATTCTGTAGCGGCAATTTTGGTAAAACCCTGAGCTTGGCCCGGTGTTAAAATGCCACACCTTTTGCCGCACTGCACCATGAGCGAAGACACCCAACTTTCCGATACCGAAGACTTGCAGGAGCGCCTCTCCGAGGTGCAGACCCTGCTCGCCCGGCACAAGCTGGTCGAGGGTTTGGTGCATCGGCAAGAAGGGCCGCGCCACGATATCGTTGAAGATATCGTCCATAAGCAGCATTTGCGCGAACTCCAGCAAAAACTGGAGCCGATGCATCCGGCTGACATTGCCTACATTCTTGAAGCATTGCCGCTCGATGAGCGGATGATTGCCTGGGAACTGGTCAAGGCCGAGCGCGATGGCGACATTCTGCTTGAGGTTTCGGACGCGGTTCGCGAAACGCTGATCGAGTCGATGGCGCGCACCGAGCTGGTCGCGGCAGCGGAGAGCCTCGATGCCGACGAACTGGCTGACCTCGCGCCTGACTTGCCGCAGGGCGTGATCGACGACGTTTTTCGGGGTTTGCCGGTTGAAGAGCGCGAGCAGTTGCGCGCTGCCATGTCTTATCCCGAAGAATCGGTCGGCTCGATCATGGATTTCGACATGGTCACCGTTCGTGAAGACGTTACGCTCGAAGTTGTATTGCGTTATCTGCGCCGTTTCGACGAACTTCCCGACCATACTGACCAGCTTTTTGTGGTTGACCGTAACGAACACCTTAAAGGTGTGCTGCCACTGAACATTCTGCTGATCAATGAAGTGGATGTTGAGGTTGGCGCCCTGATGCAGACCGACTTCGTTGAGCTTGAACCAGACGACTTGGCAGAGGATGCCTCCAAGGCGTTCGAGCGCTATGACCTTGTCTCGGCGCCGGTGGTGGACCCGGAAGGTCGGCTAGTGGGGCGCGTTACCGTCAATGCGGTGGTGGACTTCATTCGTGAAGAGGCCGAGAGCGAGCAGCTGGCGCACGCCGGTTTGCGCGAGGAAGAAGATATTTTTGCCTCGGTCTGGGATTCGGTGAAAAACCGCTGGGCCTGGCTGGCGGTTAATCTGGTGACGGCCTTCCTGGCCTCGCGGGTGATCGGGGCTTTTGAGGACTCTATTGAAAAGCTGGTGGCGCTGGCTGCGCTGATGCCGATTGTCGCTGGCATTGGCGGTAACTCGGGCAATCAGACGATCACCATGATCGTGCGCGCCATCGCCATGGGTCAGGTTCAGCCCGATGCCATGCGCCGCCTGCTGCGCAAGGAGCTTGGCGTGGCCAGCATCAACGGCCTGATCTGGGGCAGCTTGCTTGGCATCGCCGCCTGGTGGCTTTACGGCAACCCCAAACTTGGCTTGGTGATGACGGCTGCGATGACGCTGAACCTGCTGCTCGCCGCCTCGGCGGGCGTCGGTATTCCGCTGCTGCGCCAGAAGTTCGGCGCCGACCCGGCGATCGGCGGCTCGGTGATGATCACCGCGCTGACCGACTCCGGCGGCTTCTTTATCTTTCTTGGTCTGGCAACGCTGTTGCTAATGTGAGTCCGGCGTCAGCAGTTTGAGGCCGACGATGCCGGCGACGATCAGGCCAATACTGACCAATCGCGCCACTTCCCGCGATTCCCCAAACAAGAACATCCCGAGAATGGCTGTGCCGACTGCGCCAATGCCGGTCCATACCGCGTAGGCGGTGCCGAGCGGCAAGACCTTCAGCGACCAGCCGAGCAGCAGGACACTGACTACCATGGCGAGCAGCGTTGCCACCGAAGGCCACAGACGGCTGAAGCCCTCGGTGTATTTCAGGCCGACTGCCCAGCCGATCTCGCAGAGACCGGCAATGAACAGAACGACCCAGGCGCTGCCGGTATTCACTTCAAGCTGGCAAAGTAGGCGTCAGCTGCAGCAACCGTTGCCGCGATGTCGGCATCCGTATGCGCCGCCGAGACAAAGCCGGCTTCGAAGGCGGACGGCGCGAAGTAATGGCCGGCATCGAGCATGGCGTGGAAGAAGCGGTTGAAGGCTTCCTTGTCGCAGGCCAGCACTTCGTCGTAGGTGGCCGGGCATTTTTCGGCGAAATAGAGGCCAAACATGCCGCCGACGTTCTGGGCGGCGAAGGCGACGCCGTGTTTCTCGGCGGCGCCGACCAGGCCCTCACACAGTGCCTTGGTCTTGGCGGTCAGGGCTTCATAGAAGCCGGGTTTCTGGATCAGGGCCAGCGTTGCGAGGCCGGCGGCGACGGCGACCGGATTGCCGGACAGCGTGCCGGCCTGATAGACCGGGCCGAGCGGGGCAATTTTTTCCATGATTTCGCGCTTGCCACCGAAGGCGCCGAGCGGCATGCCGCCGCCGACGACCTTGCCGAAGGTGGAGAGATCGGGCGTGATGCCAAACAGGCCCTGGGCGCTTTTCAGGTCGACGCGGAAGCCAGTCATCACTTCGTCAAAAATCAGCACGGCGCCATGTTTTGCCGTC
>JAUYQT010000849.1 GCA_030697085.1 Azonexus sp.
CATGTTGCCGGGCGCCTTTGCCTGGCTCTGGAGCACGATCAAACAAGGCCGGCCCTGGCGTGGCATCGTCAAGAACCGTTGCAAAAATGGTGACTTTTATTGGGTTGATGCACTGGTTGTGCCGGTTCTCAAGAATGGCCAGACGGTGGGTTATATGTCGGTGCGGACCGAACCGACGCGGCAACAGATTGCCGATGCCGAGGCTTTGTATCGCCAGTTAAAGGCCGGCAAGGCAAAAATTCCCCAACCTTCTGCCTGGATGCGGATTTCGCTCAAGGCGAAACTGACCGGTTTTGTGCTCTGGCTGATTGCGGCACAACTGCTTGCCGCAGCACTACCGGTATTGTGGCCGGTCCTGGGGTTTTCGCCGGGTTCGCTCGATTTGACCGTGAGGTTGCTGGGCGCCTCGAGTGTGGTCGCGGGTATCTGGTTGCTGGTCATCCAGAACAAAATGATGGACATTATTCAGCGCATCATCGGCCGTCTCGACCATATTGCGCAGGGCGATCTGACCGATCCGATTCCGTTGCATCGCGTTGATGAACTTGGCCGGCTGAATGATTCGCTGGTGACCATGCAAACGCATCTCAAGGCCATGCTGGCTCAAATTGCCGAGGCGGCGGATGAGGTTGGCGATAATGCCGATATCTTGAGTGGAGAAATGGATCAAACGCGTCAGGTGACCAATCGCCAATTTGACGCGGCGAGCAGTATTGCGGCGGCGGTTGAAGAGCTGGTTAGTTCGGTCAATGAAATTGCCAGCAGTGCGCAGCAGGCATCGCAGGCGGTTGGCGCATCGCACGATCTGTTGAGTGATGCGTCGCAGCGGATGAGCGAAAGTCAGGATGCGTCGAAAAATGTTGTGGCGACGGTGCATGGTGCGGGTCAAGCCATGTCCGAACTGTTCAAATCAATTTCTGCGATTGACCGGGTCAGTCAGGTGATTCGCGGTATTGCCGATCAGACTAATTTGCTTGCATTGAACGCGGCGATCGAAGCGGCGAGGGCTGGTGAGGCCGGTCGCGGCTTTGCGGTAGTGGCCGATGAGGTGAGAAAACTGGCGGAAAATTCCAGCAAGCAGACGGCCGAAATCACCGCCAGCGTTGTGGATATTCAGCGCATCACGCAGATTGCGGTAAGTACGATGGAAACAGCAGGGAGTCATGTAGCGGGTGCCGACACTGCCGTTTCCGCCGCTCGTCTGGGGCTGGATGCGGTTTCTCATCACGGCGAAGAGGTGGCATCAATTTCCCGCCATATTGCGGATGGAACCCTCCAGCAATCGGCTGCGGGTAATGAAATTGCCAGTCAAGTGGCCGGCATTGTCAGCGGTATTGAACAGACCTCAAGTTCGATTGCCGAAGTGACCGAAAAGACCGTGCAGATGAAGAACACTTCATCCCGGTTGCGTGAGTTGATTAGCTACTTCAGGTTTTTCCGCTAACGCACTTTGTTTCGCCGCCGCTGATTTTTTGCGGCGGATTATTTTGTCTAAAGCTTCGACTTGCCGGTATTTCCCGCCCTGGATTCCCGTTTTTTGGGAATCCAGGGCCGCTACCGTTACAGCAAGGGTGCCAGCCAGTACTCCGCATCCTTCAGCGCCATTCCCTTGCGCTCAGCCCAATTCTCCAACTGATCCCGATCAATTTTCGGAATCGCAAAATAGGCCGCGCCGGGATGGCCGATGTAGAAGCCGGAAACCGCTGCCGCCGGCATCATGGCGCAGGATTCGGTGAGTTGCATGCCGGCGTTGGCTGGCGCATCGAGCAGCGCAAACAGTTCACGCTTGGCGGTGTGGTCCGGGCAGGCCGGGTAGCCGGGGGCGGGACGAATGCCGATGTATTTTTCGGCGATCAGCGCCTCGTTGTTGAGCATTTCATCGCTGGCATAACCCCAGTAATTCTGGCGAACCTGCAAATGCAGCCATTCGGCGGCGGCTTCGGCGAAGCGGTCAGCCAGTGATTTCAGCATGATTGCCGAGTAGTCGTCGTGGGCCGCCTCAAATTCGGCGACCCGGCTTTCGATGCCGAGGCCGGCGGTGACTGCAAAGGCGCCGACGTAATCGCGTTCGCCGACGAAGTCCGCCAGTGCCAGGTTGAAGCGGCCTTTCGGTTGCTTGTGTTGCTGGCGCAGGCCGACCCAGCGGGTGAGTTCGGTGGTCCGTGATTCATCGCTGTAGATGATGATGTCTTCATCGACGCCGCTCGCCGGGTAGAGGCCGAAGACGGCTCTTGCGGTCAACCAGTCTTCGTCGATGATTTTTGCCAGCATTTCCTTGGCGTCAGCGAATAATTGGCGGGCGGTTTCGCCGACGATTTCGTTGTCGAGAATGGCCGGGTAGCGGCCGGCCAGATCCCAGCTCTGGAAGAAGGGTGACCAGTCGATGAGCAGTGAGAGGTCGGCCAGATTGAGTTCGATGGCTTGTTCGCCAAGCTGGTTCGGGATGGTTGGCGAGAAGGCTTGGTTCCACGTGAATCGGTTGGCGCGGGCCTCTTCTAAAGTGACCAGCGTAGCGCCCTTGCGGCCGGCGTGTTCGGCGCGCACGGTTTCGTATTCGGCAGCAATTTCCCCGATGTAGGCGTCGCGGTTGTCGGCTGACAGCAGCTTGGTAGCAACGCCAACAGCCCGCGAGGCATCCGGCACGTAAACCACGGCGCCTGCGTAATTGGGCGCAATCTTGATCGCGGTATGGGGGCGGCTGGTCGTTGCGCCGCCGATCAGCAGCGGTTGTTTCATGCCGAGGCGCTGCATTTCGCTGGCGACATGGGCCATTTCTTCGAGCGACGGGGTGATCAGGCCGGAGAGGCCGATGATGTCCACCTTGTGTTCGACAGCGGCCTTCAGGATGTTGTCGCAGGAGACCATGACGCCGAGGTCAACGATGTCGTAGCCGTTGCAACCAAGCACGACGCCGACGATGTTCTTGCCGATGTCGTGCACATCGCCCTTGACCGTCGCCATCAGGATCTTGCCCTTGCTGCCCAGCCCGGTGCGGGTTTTTTCGGCTTCAATGTAGGGCAGCAGATGCGCGACCGCCTGCTTCATGACGCGGGCCGATTTGACCACTTGCGGCAGGAACATCTTGCCGGCGCCAAAAAGGTCGCCGACGTGGTTCATGCCATTCATCAGCGGGCCCTCGATCACGGCGAGCGGCGGTTTGCCTTCGGCTTCGAGCTGGGCGCGCACTTCCTCGGTATCGGCCACGACGAATTCGGTGATGCCCTTGATCAGCGCGTGTTCCAGGCGCTTCTCGACCGAGCGTTCGCGCCAACTCAGATCCGGCCCGGTGTCCTTGGCCTTGCCTTCCTTGACGGTGACGGCGAATTCGACCAGCGCCTCGCCAGCGCCCGGATTGCGGTTAAGCACCACATCCTCAACCTTGTCGCGCAGCGCCGGCTCCAGATCGTCATAAACGCCGAGCATGCCGGCATTGACGATGCCCATGGTCATGCCGGCCTGAATGGCGTGGTAGAGGAAGACGGTGTGAATCGCCTCGCGCACGGCGTCGTTGCCGCGGAAAGAAAACGAGACGTTGGAGACGCCGCCGGAAATATGCGCGTGCGGCAGGTTCTGCTTGATCCAGCGCACCGATTCGATGAAATCGACCGCGTAATTGTCGTGTTCCTGAATGCCGGTGGCGATGGCGAAAATGTTCGGGTCGAAAATGATGTCTTCGGCCGGGAAGCCAATACTCAGCAGCAGATCGTAGGCGCGTTTGCAGATTTCAGTCTTGCGGGCGTAAGTATCGGCCTGGCCTTTTTCATCGAAGGCCATGACGATCACCGCCGCGCCATAGCGGCGGGCGAGGCGGGCTTGCTCGATGAACTTGGCTTCACCTTCCTTCATCGAGATCGAATTGACGATGCCCTTGCCCTGAATGCACTTGAGGCCGGCTTCGATGACTTCCCATTTCGAGGAGTCAATCATGATCGGCACGCGGGAAATATCCGGTTCCGAGGCGATCAGCTTGAGGAAGCGATCCATCGCGGCGATGGAGTCGAGCATCGCCTCGTCCATATTGATGTCGATGACCTGCGCGCCGTTTTCTACCTGCTGGCGGGCGACGGCCAGCGCGTCGTCGTAGCGGCCTTCAAGCACCATGCGGGCAAAGGCTTTCGATCCGGTGACGTTGGTCCGCTCGCCGACGTTGACGTAGAGCGAGTCGGCGCCGATGTTGAAAGCTTCAAGCCCGGAAAGGCGCAGCTTCTTCTCGATTTTTGGCACTTTTCTCGGGTTGACCGCAGCAACCCGTTCGGCGATGGCCTGGATGTGGTCCGGCGAGGTACCGCAGCAGCCGCCGACGATATTGACGATGCCGGTCTTCGCCCAGCTTTCGATTTCATCGGCCAGCATCTCGGCCGTTTCGTCGTAGCCGCCGAAGGCGTTCGGCAGGCCGGCGTTCGGGTGGGCCGAGACGTAGCAGTCGCAGACGCGCGACAGTTCTTCAACGTACTGACGCAATTCCTTGGCACCGAGCGCGCAGTTCAGGCCGAAGGATAGCGGCTGGATGTGGTTCAGCGAGTTCCAGAAAGCCTCGGCGGTCTGACCGGACAGCGTGCGGCCGGACGCATCGGTAATCGTCCCGGAAATCATCACCGGCCAGCGCCGGCCGGCCTTGTCGAAGAATTGCTCGATGGCGAACAGCGCCGCCTTGGCGTTCAGCGTGTCGAACACGGTTTCGACGAGCAG
>JAUYQT010000031.1 GCA_030697085.1 Azonexus sp.
CAACAGAAACTGAACTCATGGCCATCGCGGCGCCCGCCACGACGGGATTGAGCAAACCCGCCGCAGCGAGCGGAATACCCAGCACATTGTAGATGAATGCAAAGAAAAGGTTTTGTCGTATCTTGCCCAAGGTGGCCGCCGAAAGGTCAATTGCGTCAGCCACGCCGAGCAGGTCGTTACGAATCAAGGTCAGGTCAGCGGCCTCGATTGCGGCATCGGAACCGGCACCAATGGCAAAACTGACATCCGCCGCAGCCAGCGCCGGGGCATCGTTGATGCCGTCCCCAACCATCGCCACCACAGCACCGTCCGACTTCAGTTCGGCAATGACCGCGGCCTTGTCACCGGGCATTATGCCGGCCCGAAATTCGGAAATTCCCGCTTCAGCAGCAATTGCCGCCGCCGTCGCGGCGTTGTCGCCAGTTAACATGACGACGCGAATACCGCGTTCTTGCAAACGCTGCACGGCGGCCCGTGAGCTTGGCCGCAAAGCATCGGCGATCGCCAGCAGGGCCAACAACTGATCGTCATCCGCCAGCGCGACCACTGTTTTGCCGGCCTGCTGCAGATCACACACAACTGAATCGGCTGCAACGCCAATCCAGGCTGGTGAACCAAGACGCAGCAATCGCCCGTCAATCTCGCCCACCACCCCATGACCAGGCAAAGCCTTAAAATTTTGGACTTTTTTCGGGTTGACCGCAGCAGTTAGGCTTGCCGCATTTTGTGCCGCCGCCTGAGCCGCAATATTTTCTGCAACGATGGCCCGAGCCAACGGATGTTCGGAGTTTTCTTCAAGAGCAGCCGCCAGAGACAAGGCCTCAGCACGTCCCATGCCACGCGCCACGACATCGGTCACCTGCGGCGCGCCGCAAGTCAGCGTCCCTGTTTTATCGAGGGCGAGAATCGTAATATGCTCAGCGCGTTCCAGCGCCTCGGCATTTTTGACCAGAATGCCGGCACGGGCGCCCTGCCCGGTACCGACCATGATGGCTGTCGGTGTCGCCAGCCCCAACGCGCAGGGGCAGGCAATGACCAGCACCGCGACGGCATTGACCAATGCTTCGGCAAACAGGCCGGAATACCACCACCAGCCGATGAGTGTGAGCAGCGCAATGAGGCAGACGACAGGAACGAAGATTGCCGAAATTTGGTCAGCCAGCCTTTGCACGGGCGCTTTCGAACCTTGCGCCTCGCCGACCAGACGAATGATGCCCGCCAGCAAAGTATGCTCACCAACACCACTTGCCCGACAGCGCAAGGCGCCCTGTCCGTTCGCCGTGGCGGCAAAAACCTTGTCCTCAGCCCGCTTGTCGACCGGCATACTTTCACCAGTCAACATTGATTCATTAAGGCTCGATTCGCCGTCAATAACGAACCCATCGACCGGCACGCTTTCACCTGGGCGAACGAGGAAAATATCACCCGGCATCAGCGCCTCAACCGGCATTTCCACCCATTGACCATCGCGCTCGACACGCGCCGTTTTCGGCTGCAGGCGAATCAGCGACTCTATCGCCTCGGAAGTCCGTGCCTTCGCCCTCGCCTCGAGTAATTTACCGAGCAAAACCAGCGTAATGACGGCGGCACCACCTTCGAAATAAACATGCTGCTCGAGGCCAAACAAAGTCACCACCGTCGAAAAACCCCAGGCCATGCTGGTCCCGAGCGCCACCAAAACATCCATATTGGCGCCACCACCGCGCAGCGCCTTGTAGGCACCCTCATAAAAACGCCAGCCAATCCAGAACTGGACCGGCGTCGCCAGCACCAGTTGCAACCAACGCGGCAACTCGTTCATATGGCCGTGTTCGCCGAACATGAAAAACATTTGCCCGACTAATGGCAAAGTGAGCACCACGGCGATCCAGAAACGCTGGATTTCACTGCGGTAAACTTGCAATTTCCCTGCTTTTTCTCGTTCGCGAGTCTGGCGATCAACCAAGGCTGCTGAAAAACCCGCCTTCGCCACCGCAGCAACCACGGCATCCTCATCGGCACCAGCCGCCAACCGCACACGCGCCCGCTCAGAGGCGAGATTGACGCTGGCCTGCATACCAGGCTGCCGATTCAATACTTTTTCAAGACGCGCCGAACAGGCGGCACATGTCATGCCGCCAATAGAAAACTCAACAACCTTGCCCTCTTCCTGGCTCATTTGATCAGCAAAACCGGACAAGCCGCCAGATGCAGCACGCGGCTGGCAACGGAACCCATCACCAAACCCGCGATCCTGCTACGTCCATGCGTCCCCATGAGGATCAGATCACAAGCCAGCTCGGTAGCCAATTTGGCAATGACCTCGGCTGGCTGTCCGACATGGATATGGGTTGTATAGATGCGTCCTGCCGCATCG
>JAUYQT010000035.1 GCA_030697085.1 Azonexus sp.
CAACCACCTCTTCTACCGCGCCCGCTTCTTTGAGCGCCAGCGCAAAGGAACCGCCAATCAAGCCGGTACCGAAGACGACAACCTTGCCAAACTCAGGCGAACTATGGGCCATTTAAAGCGCTTTCTCCAAGGCCTCCAAAAAGCGGGTGTTCTCCGGTTCACTACCGATCGTCACACGTAGCCAATCGGGCAAACCATAGCCGCCAATCGGGCGAACAATCACGCCCTGCTTGAGCAATTTCTGATTTATCACCGCTGCATCAGCCAGCTTGAAGGTGATGAAATTACCGGACGAAGGAATACATTCCAGACCCAGGCGCTTGAAGCCAGCAAGTAACTGTGCCATGCCGCGCTGGTTCAGTTCATAGCTTTCAGCGACAAACGAATGATCATCAAGCGCCGCAACCGCCGCCGCAATCGCTAGATTATTGACATTGAACGGCTGACGAACGCGGTTCATCAGGTCAGCAATTTCGGCGGAAGCGAGTGCATAGCCAACCCGCAAACCGGCCAGACCGTAAATTTTCGAGAAGGTGCGCGTCACCACCAGGTTCGGAAAATCCTTGATCCAGGCGGCGGTATCGACGCGCTCGGCCGGCGGCAGATATTCGTTATAAGCCTCGTCCAGCACCACCACTACCGCTGGTGGCACGGTCTCGAGAAAGGCGCGGACTTCCGGATAAGGTAGAAAATTACCGGTTGGATTATTGGGATTAGCGATCCAGACGATGCGCGTATCCGACCGGATGGCCGCACGCATGGCGTTCAGGTCATGCCCATAGTTTTTAGCCGGCGTTGAAATCAACTCGGCGCCAGTCGACAGCGTAGCCAGGGGATAAACCGCGAAGGCGTGCTGGGCAAAAACAGCGGAGCGGCCAGGCGCCAGAAAGACGCGGGCGATCAGGTCGAGGACGTCATTGGAACCATTGCCGAGCACAACCTGATTCGGCACAAGACCGGTGCGCTCAGCAACCGCCTTAATTAGATCGAACTGGTCGGGATAACGCTCAATACCGCCAATCGCCGCTTCAACCGCCTTCTTCGCCTTCGGACTCATGCCCAGCGGGTTTTCGTTGGAAGCCAGCTTGAGAATTTTTTCGACCGGAATGCCCATTTCACGCGCTAGTTCGGTCATCGGCTTGCCCGGCAAGTAGGGCGAAATGGCGCGCACGTAAGGCAGCGCTTGTTCAACAAGGCTCATGGCAATTTCTCAATAAACCGCGGTCGGGTAAGAGCCGAGGATTTTCAGATAGGCGGCGCGACTGGCCAGTTCGTCGAGCGCCACCTTGACGGCAGGCTCATCGTGATGGCCATCGATATCAACGTAAAAAACGTATTCCCACAGCGCATGACGGGCAGGACGAGATTCGAGGCGGGATAGGGAAACACCAGCATGCGAGAAAGGTAGCAGCAGCTCATACAGCGCGCCGGTACGGTTTGGTGCCGACATGATCAGCGACGTCTTGTCGCGGCCGGATGGGCCGGCATCGTGCTTGCCAAGGACCAAAAAACGCGTCGTGTTGTTCGGCTCGTCCTCAATATTTGCCGCCAGCTTGGGCAGATTAAAGCGCTCTGCCGCCGCCTCGCCAGCAATTGCGCCGACACCGCTTTCCTGACTCACCAATTGGGCTGCAAGCGAATTGCTGCTCACCGAAATGCGCGGGATGCCCGGCAGGTTGTGATTCAGCCATTCATGGCATTGTGCCAACGACTGGGCGTGCGAATAAACCTTGGTAATTTTGCTCAGATCAGATTCGTTGGAAAGCAAGTTCTGGTGAATCCGCAGGACAACTTCGCCACAGATTTTCAGCGGCGTGGCAAGAAGCAGATCCATCGAACGACCGACCGCGCCTTCGGTTGAATTTTCAATCGGAACGACGGCGTAATGAGCGTGGCCAGATTCCACTTCGCGGAAAACATCATCGATCGAAGACTGGGCCAACAAACGTGCAGCATGACCAAAATGCTTGGTGGCGGCACTACCGGTAAATGAGCCGAGGGGCCCGAGATAAGCGATCCCGAGCGGTTCTTCCAAAGCGAGGCAGGCCGACATTACCTCGCGGAAGAAAAAAGTAATGTTTTCACTCGGCAACGGCCCTGGATTAGCTTCCTGCAAGCGGCGCAAGACCTGCGCTTCGCGTTCCGGTCGGTAGATATGCCCGGCTTCGCCATGCGCAGCCTTGATTTCACCGACTGTCTGTGCACAACGGGCGCGTTGATTAAGCAGACTTAGCAACTCCGCATCAATGCGGTCAATTTCGGTGCGAACGCCGGCGAGGGCCGTTTGCAGATCGTCGCTCATCGTAATTTATCCGTTGCGTTTAGCGAAATCGTTCATGAAATCCACCAACACCTGGACGCCTTCCAGCGAAACGGCATTGTAGATTGAGGCGCGCATACCGCCGACTGACTTGTGACCTTTCAGCGATACCAGGCCGGCGGCCTTCGATTCACCGAGGAAAGCGGCGTCGAGCACCGGGTTGGCCAGCGTGAATGGCACGTTCATTCGCGAGCGGCAATCAGGATCGACCGGGTTGGTATAAAAGCCGGCAGAGTCGTCAATGCAGTCATACAAAATCCGGGCTTTTTCAGCGTTGACCGCAGCGATACCTGGCAAACCGCCCTGTCGCTTCAGCCACTGGAAAACCAGGCCGGCGATGTAAATTCCGTAGGTCGGCGGCGTATTCAGCATCGAACCATGCTCGGCCATCACCGCATAATCCATCACGCTCGGGATAGTCAGCGGCGCCATGCCGAGCAATTCCTGGCGAACGATGACAATGGTCAGGCCGGACGGGCCAATATTCTTCTGCGCCCCGGCGTAGATCAGGCCGAATTTTTCGACCGGTACTGGCCGCGACAAGATGTGCGACGACATGTCAGCCACCAGCGGCACACCAGTATCGGCAATGCGCTCAGCAGGAATTTCGACGCCATGGATGGTTT
>JAUYQT010000366.1 GCA_030697085.1 Azonexus sp.
CGTTTCTGTCCCTTGGGTATAGCGGGTAGAAAAGACGGAACCAGGACAAATCAGGCATCGCCTGCTTTGAGACACTCCTCTGCCGTTACTCCTGTTTATTGGCTACTTGGCCAACAGCCTGGCCAACACTCCATTCGTTGCCGATCATTTAAAAGAATAGCTGCGGTCAACGCTGTTTTTGCGGCAAAAATTCAGCTGATTTTGTGCGGATAGCGGCTCGTCTCGAGAAAATCACTAGCCTGAATTCCGGATTTTACCGGTGCGCTGGCGGAGGTTTGGAACAACAATGTGTCATCACATTGCCGCCGGGAGACGTGCATGCCAAAAGAAGATCGTGGTCTGAGTCTGGACGGGCAGGGCAAGCCGCTCTGGGTGTCGCTTGAGCTGACTTACCGTTGCCCGCTGAAATGTTCGTGGTGTAACAACCCGCTCGATTTCGACGATTATGAAAACAGGGAGTTGAGCACTGCGGAGTGGAAGCAGGTGCTTGACGATGCGCGTAGCCTCGGCGCTTTGCAGCTTGGTTTTACCGGGGGTGAGCCGCTTCTGCGTGATGACCTTGAAGAGCTGGTCGAGCATGCCGATAAAATCGGGTTTTATACCAACCTGATTACTTCCGGAATCGGTTTGACCGAGTCGCGTCTGTTGGCGCTCAAGGCAGCGGGGCTGAAGCATGTTCAGCTTTCGGTGCAGGCCTCGAAGCTTGCGCTGACCGATGCGCTGGTCAGCGCCCGTGCGCATGCGCTGAAAATGGAGGCGGCGCAACTGATCAAGAAGCATAACTTTCCGATGGTGCTCAACGTGCCGGTTTTCAAGCAGAACATTGAGGAAGTTGATGCGATGATTGCCTGGGCGGTTGACCTGGGTATTGAGTACATCGAGTTTGCCAATATCCAGTATTACAACTGGGCGTTGCTGAATCGCGACGAGTTGATGCCGACGCTGGCGCAGGTTCGTGCCGCCGAGGCGACGGTCAATCGCTGGCGGGAAAAGTTGGGCAATACGATGACGATTTATTTCGTCATCCCCGATTACTACGAAGGCCGGCCGAAAGCCTGCATGAATGGCTGGGGCGCCATCCACCTGACGGTGGCGCCGGATGGCGTGGCGATGCCCTGCCAGGAAGCGCGGGTCATTCCCGGGCTTGAGTTTGAGTCGGTGCGCGACAAGTCTCTCGACTGGATCTGGCATGAGTCGCCGCTATTCCGCAAATATCGCGGCCTCGACTGGTTGCCCGAGCCGTGCAGTTCCTGTTCGGAAAAGGAAAAGGATTTCGGTGGTTGCCGCTGTCAGGCTTTTCTCCTCACTGGCGACCCAAGCAACACCGACCCGGCTTGCAGCCGTTCGCCGCACCATGCCGTTGTACAGGCCGCGGTGGCGGTACGTGACCAGCCGATGCGCTTTGTGAAGCCGCTGATCAAGCGCTCGGCACTCGCCGTATCGACTGATTTCATGGCGCTCTGAAGCGATGCGTCACCCCTATGATTCCGCAGCGGGCACCATCGCGCTTGGCCTGTTGCTGACGCTGGTATTGAGCGCCTTGCTGCATCTTTGGATGAGTTAAACGATGGATGGTGCAACGATCGACCTGCTCGCCCGCTGGGTGCATTTCATGGCCGGCCTGATCTGGGTCGGCCACAATTACGCCAGTGTGGTTCAGCGTCCAAACTGGCTGCCGTTGGCGGCGGCCGATCTGCGTGATCCGGAGAGCCCGCGTCTTAAAGCCGTGATGAACCGCGAACATGGCACTTTTCGCTGGGCGGCAGTCGTGACCTGGGTGGCCGGTTTGTTCATGCTCTGGCAGCGCGGCTGGCTCGAAGCGGCGCTGACCTTGAACGGAACGCTGGCGCCACTTGGTCTCGGCGTCTGGATCGGCACCTTGATGCTGGCCAACCTGTGGCTGGTACTCTGGCCGCACCAGCAGAAAGTGCTTGGCCTCAAACCGGCCAGCATTGAGGAGCGCCTGCGCTGCTCGCGCATTACTCACCTCTCGTCACGCACCAACACCATGCTTTCCATTCCGCTACTTTTCTTCATGGCGGCCGGTAGTCACGGTGGGCATCTGTTCGGTTAAACATGGCCTGGAACTTCGCCGCCGGCCCGGCCCGCCTGCCTGATGCGGTCTTGCTCCGGGCGCGCGAAGAACTGTTTACCCGTGGCGACGATGGCGCCTGCCAGAGCGAACGTCCCTTCAGTAGCCCGCCGTTCCGCTCTTTGCGCCAACATGCCGGGCAACAGCTGGCTGAATTGCTCGGCTTGCCGGCCGGCTATCGCATCCTCTTTCTAGCTGGGGGCGCCATGCAGCAATTCTCGTTGCTGCCGATGAACCTCGCCCGGCCAGGCCAGCCCGCCGGTTATGTCCAGACCGGCTACTGGGCGCGGCGGGCGATGCAGGAAGGGGCTGTCCACCGTCCGGTACGGGCGCTGGCGGCGTCCGATTGCGGCATGCTGCTCGACGTGCCGAACGATCTCGCCTATTGCCATATCACCACCAACGAAACCGCCGATGGCCTGGCATGGCCGAACCTGCCGGAGACCGGCACGGTGCCGCTGGTGGCTGATGTCACCTCGGATTTCCTGACCGCACCGCTCGCCGTTGACCGGTTTGGCCTGCTCTATGCCAGCGCCCAGAAGAACATCGGCGTTGCCGGTCTGACTGTTGTCATCGTTCGTGAGGATTTGCTGGAACGCTCGCCGCAAACCTTGCCCGCCCTGTTTTCATACCGTCGTCTGGCCGAGGCGGATAGTTGTATCAATACGCCGCCGATGCTTGCGCTGCAACTGGCCGCCATGGTTTTTGACTGGATCGCCGGGCAGGGTGGTTTGCCGGCGATGGCTGCGAGCAACCGGCGCAAAGCAGCCCTGGTTTATCAGGCCATCGACGCAAGCGGTGGTTTTTACCGCACACGGGTGGCGGCGGACTGGCGCTCGCCAGTCAATGTCTGTTGCCAGTTGCCCGATACCGCCTTGACCGAGCGCTTCGTCGTTGAGGCGGAGACGGTCGGCCTGCATTACCTGCGTGGTCACCCGCAAATCGGCGGCATCCGTGCCAGCCTGTACAACGCCATGCCGGCGGCAGGCGCCTCGGCGCTCGCTGCCTTCATGGGCGATTTTGCCCGGCGCTACGGATAATGGCGACTCCCTGGTGGCTCGATCGTCCGGGGCTGGCCGGCGGTATCGACAAGACCGGTGAGCGCGCGGCCGAACTGCTCGGCCTGGGGTTTGGTAGCGTCGAGTTTGGCTCGGTGACGGTGCGCCCCCTGGCAGAGAGCAATCCCGGTCTGGGTGCCTTATTGGCGCGACTTGCCACGCAGCGAATGGACCTCTTGCCGGGTGCGGTCAACCGAAAAAAATGCCTGAAAACTGCTATCGGCATCGGGCTCGGCCTGCCGCCGACCCTGCCGCCCGAGCAACTGGCCGACGAGTGGCTGGCTGGATTGCGTCTGTTGGCGGAAGCGCCGCCGGTGGCCGATTATCTCAGCCTCAACCTCAGTGCCGCAGCCAATCGCCGTTTTGTCGGTGTCGAATTGCGGCCCAGCCTGCTTGTCGCGCTGGCAGCGGTCGCCTGCTTTCGCGCAGCGCAGGCGCCGGCGCTGCGCCTGCAACTGGCGGTCAAACTCCCGGTCGATGCGGCACCGCGGCTGTGGCCGGCGCTGCTCGCCGCCGGGGTCGGGCAGTTGACGGTGGTCTTGCCCGAGGATGTCAGGCGTTTCGATAGTCTGGCTCGGCTGCGGGAGCTAGCGGCGGAAACCGCCACGGAAAAGGGCGGGCCGGCGCTGGTTGCCGTCGGCGGCATTGTCAATGCGCTCAGCCGGCAACAGGTGCTGGCGGCCGGCGCCCAGGAAATTCAGGTGCATCGCTTGTTCACCCGCGCCGGAGCGGCAACGCTCGGGTTGCTGTTGGCGCCATAGCAGATACTCCAATGGCGTGTCCCACCCGCAGAGCAGCTAAGGTGCATGGCTATCCCGTGCCTGCCGGAGCGGCACGGTCGACCCGCTAAAGCCGGCAAAAAAGCGGATCGAATAATCTCCAGAAAACCATGAGCTTTCTTTGGCTATTTTGCGCAGGCCGGCTGAGGCTGGCGTGGGCACACTGAAGTCATGAAAATACTTGTCCTAGGTTCTGCCGCCGGTGGCGGTTTCCCGCAGTGGAACTGCAACTGCCGTAATTGCGCCGGGGTGCGTAACGGCAGCGTGCGGGCCATGCCGCGTACCCAGTCGTCGATTGCCGTCAGCGCCAATGGTGTCGACTGGGTGCTGTTCAACGCTTCGCCCGACATCCTGACGCAGTTTCGCGCCAGCCCGGCGCTGCAGCCCGGCCGTGGCCTGCGCGATACGGGCATTGTCGGCGTGGTGTTGATTGATGCTCAAATTGATCACACCACCGGCCTGTTCATGCTGCGTGAAGGCAAACCGCTGGATGTCTGGTGTACGCCGCAGGTGCAGGAAGATCTGACGACCGGCAACCCGATATTCAAGGTGCTGGCGCATTTTTGTACGGTGCGCTGGCAGCGGGTTGACGTGCAGTCTGCTCAGCCTGGTCAGTCTTTTCCATCTTTCGTCATACCCAGGGCGACGGGACTTTCGTTCACCCCAGTGCCGCTGTCGAGCAAGGCGCCGCCGTATTCGCCGCATCGCGAAGATCCTCACCCCGGCGATAACCTCGGCATGCTGATTGAAGATACGGCGAGCGGTCACAAAGTCTTTTATGCCCCCGGTTTCGGCGCCATGGAGCCGCATCTTGAACCTTTCCTCGCCGAGTCCGACTGCGTCATGCTCGACGGCACGTTCTGGACGGATACTGAAATGATCGACCTCGGCATTGCGCCGAAGACTGCGCGTTCCATCGGTCATCTGCCGCAATCCGGGGCCGGCGGCATGATCGAGCTGCTGGCCCGCTATCCGAAGCCACGCAAGGTGCTGATTCACATCAACAACACCAACCCCATCCTTGACGAGGACTCGCCG
>JAUYQT010000157.1 GCA_030697085.1 Azonexus sp.
AACAACCGCTACATAAAAACACGGGGCCCAATGGGCCCCAATTTCGTCTACCACTCGACGCCAAATTCAGCCGCCATCTTATGCCGCCAAATTTCTACGGATTTGCGTAGCCGGCAACAAGCGCCAGCGAACTGTTCGGCATTGCGCCGCAGGAAGGCCGGAATGGCGTCACCGGGCAGCGCCCGCGCGAAAAGATAGCCCTGGAATTCATCGCAACCCTGGCAGCGCAGAATTTCGAATTGCCCTTGCCGTTCGACGCCCTCGGCGACGATGCTCAGCCCCAGACTGTGGCCGAGCGAGATCACGGCACTGGGAATCGCCATACCATCGGTGTCGCGATCACACTCCATGACGAAGGTGCGATCGATTTTCAGGATGTCGAGCGGAAAGCGTTTCAGATAGGCCAGCGAGGAATATCCGGTGCCGAAGTCGTCGACCGCAATCCTGACACCCAGCGCCTTCAAGCCGGAAAGCGTCGTGACCGTCCGTTCGACATCGTCGGCCAGCATGCTCTCGGTCAGTTCCAGTTGCAGGCACTCGGCCGGCAAGCCTGTTTCGGCCAGCACCGCGCTGATCCGGCTCAACAATTGCTCGTCGGCAAACTGGCGGGCCGACAGGTTGACCGCCATATTCAGCCCCAATCCTCGTGACTTAGCATTTTGTCATTCGACGGGTTTGCGAAGGGTTTTTCACTACTTGTGTTAAAATTTGCGATGTAACTAATTGATATTAATAGATTAAATATGACGGCCTAAATATGTCAACATACTATCTCATCTGACTGCGTTCATTCATGGTGCAACCTTCCTTGAAGCGTCCCGCCGTGAGCCGCAGTACTTCACCCGCCAGCGTGACCTGACCTTCCCAAATCTGATCGCATTTTTGCTCTCCGGTATCCGGGGTGCCGTGCAGACAGAGCTTGATGCGTTCTTTGCTTTGCTGGCAGGACGAAGCCGATTGTCCCGAGTGATCACCGCCAGCGCCTTTTCGAAGGCACGCAGCCATTTGTTTGCTCATGTCTTTGATCCACTCAATTCGGAATTGCTGCGCCTGGTCGATGAATGCATTCCGGCACAACCGCTCTGGCACGGATTGCGGGTCTTGGCTGCCGATGCTTCCAAGGTTCGCCTAACCTTGCTTGATCAAGCGGGCAAGCGTTGTATCCGCGAGGCCACGGTGTTTGGCTTGTTTCGGCCTGGCATAGAACTGTTCGATTCGCTGATTCTGCACAGTTCATCGGTCGGCGAGCGGCAAATGTTGTTCGAGCGCCTTGATCGCCTTGGGAAATCCGACATGCTGGTCCTTGATCGCGGCTACCCAGGCGCCTGGCTGATTGCCGTCTTGCTCTATCGAGGCATTCCGTTCTGCATGCGTTGCGATTCGTCCTCGTCGTTCAAGGCGGTGACTGAGTTCATGTGTTCAGGACTTGAGGAGAAGGTGGTGACGTTGCCGTCACCCAACCGTCAGGATGCCCTTGATTATGAATGTCCGCGTCAGCCGTCAATCGTGCGACTGATCCGCCAGGTCACGCCCGATGGCCAATTGCGTGTTTTGATGACCTCTTTGCTCGATGCCGATGCCCGTGATTTCACCGATCTGTATCACCAGCGCTGGCGCATCGAGGAGGCTTTCAAGCGGCTCAAGCATCGGCTCAATCTCGAACACACGTCCGGCCTGACTTGGCTGGCGGCCTGCCAGGATATTGGCGCCAAGATGGTCTGCGACAACCTCAATGCCTTGGCCGTTTATCTGGCCACCGAACAGCGACTTGCGCCGGACACCGCTTGGCGAGTGAATCGAACCAGCGCATTCAGTCACTTACGCCGTGTCCTGCCGCGCGTGATCGCGGGCGCCATCAAGATAAGTACCCGCATCACGAATCAACTTTTTGACGAAATCACCAAAAACCTGCAGAAATTTATCCCGGGAAGACGACAGAAACGACCCAAACGACCTAAACCTCACAAGTCACACGCCTACAAAACCGCGACATGACAAAATGCTAAGTTAAGAGGATTGGTGTTTCGGTGTCCATCGAACCCTCGCCAATCAAGCAATTGTAATATCTTTAAATTCTGCAAAATTCTGGCGTCGACCGCAGCGTTTGGACTCTTTGATCAGTGCATGGCCACGGATGCGGCACCCCTGCCCGGCTATAATCTCGCCTTTGTAATATTGCGAGAAAAGCATCATGGAAGCAGAACAAATCAATAGCATCTCCAACCAGCTTGAGGATCTGGCGCAGCGCGCCGCCGAGCTGCGGAGGTATCTTTGACTACGATCAGAAACGCGAGCGCCTGACCCTTCTCAGTAAAGAGATGGAAGATCCCAAGATTTGGGATGATGCAAAACGGGCTCAGGAAATGGGCCGCGAGAAAAAATCGCTGGAAGATATCGTTGTCGTGCTGGAAGCCGTTCAAGGCAGCCTCGACGATGGCCGCGAGTTGTTCACGATGGGCAAGGATGAAGGCGACGACGACACGCTACTCGCTGTCAAGGATGACGTTGCCGATGTCGAGAAACAAGTGGCCGCGCTCGAATTCCGCCGCATGTTCAACAACCCGATGGACCCCAGCCCCTGCTTCCTGGAAATTCAGGCCGGCGCGGGCGGTACCGAAGCTCAGGACTGGGCCTCGATGCTGTTGCGCATGTACCTGAAATTTGGCGAGAAAAAAGGGTTCACCGTGGAAGTCATGGAAGAATCCGAAGGTGAAGTCGCCGGCATCAAGGGCGCCACCATCAAGTTCACCGGCGACTACGCCTACGGCACGCTGCGTACCGAAACCGGCATTCATCGGCTGGTTCGAAAATCACCGTTCGACTCCGCCGCCCGCCGTCATACGTCATTCACCAGCGTCTTCGTCTTCCCGGAAGTCGATGACTCGATCGAGATCAACATCAACCCGGCTGATGTGCGG
>JAUYQT010000240.1 GCA_030697085.1 Azonexus sp.
TCTACATCCTTGACCGCCGCGACAAAATACATTTCACCGGATGTTTCAATCAGCGCTCTGGCGGCAGCAAAATTTCGATGATCCAGCGCCTCGAGATTAATTTTCAAGTCTTTCAATAAACGGCGCCCCATTTGCATTGCAATAAAACAGGATGCGTAGCGGACAAATAAGGGATCACTCGACGCCGGGCGGCGACGATGATTCTCCGCAATCCGATAAACCAGCACGGCGACGACTGCTTGGGCACCATTCAGGGCATCAGTAAAAATATGCTCATAAAGCTTGCCGAAATGCTCTCTGGTCAGAAATTTAGCTTGGTGAGGCGCGGTTCGCCAAACAGCCAAAATAGCCTCTGCAGCTGCGCCAGATGTTAATTCAGATGGTTTCGTCACCCCATCCATACGCTTGCGGCGATAGGAAAAACCCAAGGCTTGAATACTTGTTTCAAGCTGTTGCTGTTTTTCGTCATTCGAGCGTAGATCCTTGAGATCAACTGGGTTCTGACTATTAGTAGCATGTGTAATTTGCAAGACAATATCTTCGTTGTCTTTGGGTAATTTATAAATTCGTACCAAAACACTTGCTTCAATGGGTAATGTTTTTCCCTCAGCCTGCATATCTTCGAGCGTTTTATATATTGTCATGCAGGTTTGGCCGCCATTGACAATTTGTAGATTCTCAACCTTGATCTGGTAATCACTACTTTGCAAAGCATTGTAGGAAAAATCTTCACAAACGAACGTCAAGCCATTATTGAAAAAATAAAAATTCTCCGGATTATTCGATTGCAATGTTGTTCGGATTCCTTCATTGACCCGATTCCCGTACAACCCCAAATAACGTCGAATATTGCGTTCAAGCAATCGCTCACCATGCGTTCTCATCAAACTAGCGATTTCCGTAACAGGCATTCGCCCGATACAAACCCGACTGAAGTTCATGTCCTCAACGATTGCTTTGCCGGCAAAACGTAAAGTTTCATCAACGGATCGGATACGCTGCATGACACTAATGAGCACATCGTGATTCACGTAATCCCAGGAAACCTGAGCCCCCATATCAGCGCGAGAAATAGCGTCATCAGCTACTGCATTCCACTTCAAGCCGTTATTGCAGGCAATCGCCCGGACTCTTGGAATAAATCCGTCGCGAATCATCGAACGAGCCGCTTCAACTTTGACCAAAAGGCGATCATTAATCGAAGTTAGTTGTGCAGAGGGATCAAAAATATACCGAACAGCATTAAGCATCGCATTAATCCCACTCTCGGGAAACTCAGCATTGCCATCAAGGGACTGTTTATATTTCCCCTGGAAAAGAGTGACTGCAAACTCGCCATCAATCTCTTCTGTCAAATGCATTGCATCAACGCCAAAATCACCACCGCCTTCAGTCAAGCAGTCGAATGCCTCTTCAGTATCCAGCTCAAGCATCGTTTTGACACACAAAAACACGAAAGCCAGTGTTTTCAAGCGCGCGGTGTCGCTTATCCCTAATTCAATCCGGGACATCTCCCTGATCTCATCCTGAATGCCAGACAATCTCTGATCGATTATTGCAGCATTAATCGTCATTCCGGGACTCCTGTCGTGGGTGGCGTTATTTTGTTCATTGAACAATAAATCAGAATTTTACGCTTTCAAGCCGGGAAAACCGGTGCGAAACCGCCGCCCGGCGTCCGGAAATTGGTGGTTTGGCCCTGATAGAGACGGGCCACGAACATTTGCACGGCACCTTGGTAGACGAAGGCGCGAATGTCGGCCTTCATCAGTTGCGATTCATCCTCGACGACGACTGAATGCTCCGAAGGCGGGACGATTTCCTGGGCAATGTAACCGCCCAGCATGATTTCCTCGAACACCCGCTTGGTCAATTTGTCGCCGCGATAGGCGGCACGGCTGCCGAAACCGGTGGCAATCTTGAAGAACCAGCGTTTGCGTTCAGCCCAGAAACGCTCGCCCTCGTCGGCCTTGACCGCCACCGTGCGCGGAATGCCGGCGAGCAGGATTTTGCGGGTGGCTTCTGGCACGCCAAGGTCGATCAGCACTACCTCGTCCGAGAGCAATATCAGATTGCGCTTGTCGGCATAGAGCGCGTGAGCGCGGGGATGCGGTGTGACGACCACACCGTCGGCATCGAAAATTGCCCTTAAATTCGCGTTGACCGCAGCATCGAGCGAAAAATCGGTCAGCCGGTTGTAAACCAGGTCGATGACTTCGCCACGGTGCAACAGGCGATTGCCGTCGCGGCTGAATTCGCCGGGATCGGCAACGACGCAGGCAATCCCGTTGGCTGCAAATAACTGCCGGAAAAGCTCGAACTCGGGCGCCAGATATTGGCTCGCCGGATTCTCATCGACGATGGCGATGCGTTTGAGCGGCGCATTGCCGCGCATCAAACGCCATTCCTCACGGAACATATCGACGAAAGCCTGCTCGATTTTTTGGGCTGCCTCAGTTTGACCATGCGCCATCAGCAGCCGGGTGTTGAGCAGGCCGCCACCGGCATTGGTATTGATCTCGATCAGCCGTGGGCCGGTTTCGGCAAGATGAAAGTCGTAACCGAAAAAAACGCTGCGCGCGGCCAGCGGTTTTTGCACGCTGGCGGGCGCCGCGAGCAGCACGCGTTGCTGGTAGGCCGGCAGGGCGACGACCGATTCGATGGCTATGATCAACTCAGCCATCGCTTGCAAAACGGCTGGGGAAATATGCAGTTCAGCCACCGAAAATAGCGAGGCATGCGACGCCGAGAGCGCAGCGAAATCAAGCTCTCCGCCGGATTCCAGCGCAACTTTCAAGGCTTGCCGGTCAAACATCGCCGTTCCGGTTAGCAAAAAATTTGAGCACTTCAGAAAGCTCCTTGGTCCGCTTCATCGGGGGCAAACTTTGCCAGACCCGGCGACCATAAGGCTTTGATAATAATCGCGGAT